>NZ_JANGBE010000037.1:0-38705 GCF_024462255.1 Flavonifractor sp. DFI.6.63
ACCAGCGCATTCAATCAAAAACAAAACTGACGCCTCTGGAATTGCGCCGCCAGTTTGCTGCTTGAAAATCTCATAGTCCTATATTAGGGGCGTTTTTGTGCTGTCCGCACAATCGGGGGCGGTTCAAAAAACCTCCGGCCCTTTCATTTGTCAAAAAAACGCGCAGAGGTCCCGCCCGCAGGCGCGCGGCGGGCCGCAGCTTTGCCGGCAAGGCGTTATCGGCCGCCTTAAGGGCAGGAAAGACCGGAAAAACGGATGAGGATGTTTTCCAATGCGTCCGGAGTGAGCGTGCCGCCGGGATCCAAGCGGCCGCCCGGGGACCAATCGATGAGACCGGTATCGGCCGCCCAGTAGAGAGAATCGTCCGCCCATGGGGAGATGCCCTCATAGTCGTTGCAGGCGGCCACACCGTCGGGAAGAAAGGTGTCCCGGCCCAGACGGGCCGCATACCGGCGGAGCAGGACGGCGGTTTCCTCCCGAGTGACCGGGCGGTACGGGGAACAGCGTCCGCCGCCGGTGCCGAGAAGGATGCCCAGATCGTAGGCCCAGGCGACGGCGGTGGCGCCGTCGTCTTCCTGCGTGACATCGGAAAAGGGGCCGGCGGCATCGTAAGGGACGGACCCGCCCCAGACCCAAAGAGCACAGATCAACTGAATGCGTGTGACCGGGGACGGCTGGGCCCGGGCGGCAGGGAGCAGCAGAAGCAGGGCGGACAGCAAAACGGCGGCGCGTTTCATGGCAGGGCCTCCTTTTTGAGAAGGATACCATAAATTGGAAAACTATGCTGTCGAACCAGAGAAAGCAGCGCGCCGGGGCCGTGGAAATGCAGAGCGCGGCCCGAATCAGCGCATCCGGTTGCGGAGGGGCTCTCCGGCGACATAGCGCTTCAGGTTATCCAGGAAAAGAGCCCGGATGCGGTCCAGCGTCAGCTGCATGTGGTTGTAGCCCCCGGCAGTGTGGGGCGTGATGAGGACATTGGGCGCGTCCCAGAGCGGATGATCCGGCGGCAGAGGCTCCGGATCGGTGACGTCCAGTCCGGCCCCCAGCAGATGCCCGGCGGAGAGAAGCTCCGCCAGCGCGGCGCAGTCCACGGCGGAGCCGCGGCCCGCATTGAGCAGCACCGCACGCGGCTTCATCCGCATCAGACGGCGGCGGTCGAACAGACGGACCGTTTCCGGGGCATGGGGCAGGGCCAGGGCCACCACATCGGCCTTGGGAAGCAGCATATCCAGCGCATCCAGCGCGTAGACCTGGTCCAATCCCTGCACATCCCGGGCGCTGCGGCACAGGCCCAAAATCCGGGACGCGCCAAGCGCCCGGGCCAGAAGAGCAAAATGGCGGCCGATGTCGCCGGCGCCGCCGATCAAGACCGTCTTGCCGTGAAGCGTGGATACGGGCCCCCGGTCGGCCCAGATATGGGAGCTCTGCTGGTCCCGGTAGGCGGGAAGACGCTTATAGAGGGCCAGCAGCATGGCCAGCATATGCTCGGATACAGCGGGACCGTAGGCCCCAGCGGCGGAGGTAAGCATGGCGCCCTCCGGCAGTACGCCGGGGGCCAGGTAGGAGTCCACCCCCGCATTCCAGCTCTGGACCCATTTAAGGTGCGAAAAGCGGCGAAGCCGGTCCGGAGGTACGAAGCCAAACAGGATCGTGGTCTGCTGGAACAATTCCGGAGCAAGGTCCCGGAGACCGCCCCGATCGTCGGTTGGAAGGAAGATGTGACGCGCTTCCGGCGCGGCGGCGCGGAACGCGTCCTGGCCGTCCGCGGGGAGGGGAAGCAGGTGGAGAATCGTTTCCATGAAAACCTCCTTATAAATGACGGAAATCGGCAGGGAGGAAAACGGCGGGGCCGGTCTGCAGACCGGCCCCGTTTCAGGTTCATTTGAATGCAACGCCAGGCAGCGGGCCGCCGTGTGTGCAGGAGCGCGGCGTGAAAGGCGAGACAGGCGCGGGAGCAGGTCTTACCGGATGGTGATGAGCAGTTCGCCGGCCTTGACGCTGCCGCCCTCTTTGATGAGCACCTGATCCACGGTGCCCTTCATGCGGGCCACCACGGAGGTCTCCATCTTCATGGCCTCGATGACGGCCAGGACCTGATTCTCCTCCACCGGATCGCCGGGCTTGACACTGATCTTGGATACCATGCCGGGGATGGAGGCGCCCACCTGGCTTTTGTCGGAGGGGTCGGCCAGGGTGACGTGCTTCACCTGGGCTTCGGCGTTCTGGTCGGGCACTGCCACCTCCCGGCGCATGCCGTTGAGCTCGAAGTGGACGTTGCGGGTGCCGTCCTCGTTCAGGTCGCCCAGGCCCACGTATTTGATGACCAGGGTCTTGCCGTCCTCAATGTTGATCTTGTTGGTCTCGCCCAGAGCCATGCCGTTGAAGAAGACATGGCTGCCCATGCGCATGATATAGCCGTAGGCCTGACGGTGGCGGTAGAAGTCCTCCACCACCTTCGGGTACAGGCACCAGGAGATGACGTTGTGGTCGTCGGCATTGGGGTAGAATTTGCGTACCTCTTCCCGCGCCTTTTCAAAGTCGATGGGCTCCAGCAGCTCGCCGGGACGGCAGGTAATGGGCGCCTCCCCCTTGAGGACCACTTTTTGCAGATCTTCCGGGAAGCCCCAGGCGGGCTGGCCCATCATGCCCTTGAAGTAACTGACCACGGAATCGGGGAAGGTGAGGGCCTCCCCCCGCGCCACGATATTCTCGGGGGTCAGGCCGTTCTGTACCATGAAGATGGCCAGATCGCCCACCATCTTGGAGGAGGGGGTGACCTTCACGATGTCGCCCAGCATGTGGTTGACCTGGACGTACATCTCCTTGACGTCTTCGAACTGGTGGCCGAGGCCTAGGCTCTCCACCTGGCTCTTGAGGTTGGTGTACTGGCCGCCGGGCATCTCATAGCGGTAAATATCGGTGGAGGGGTTTTTGATCCCGGCCTCAAAGCTGGCGTAGCGCAGGCGCACGTCGGCCCAGTAGTCGGAGAGCTTCTGCAGCTTCCCGCTGTCCAGCCCGGTATCCCGCTCCTGCCCGTTCAGCGAGGCCACCACCGCATTCATGGAGGGCTGGCTGGTGGTGGAGGACATGGAGTCGATGGCGCAGTCCACGATGTCCACGCCGGCCTCGGCCGCCATCAGATAGGTGGCCACCTGGTTGCCGGAGGTGTCGTGGGTGTGCAGGTGGATGGGGATGCCCACCTCCTGCTTGAGGGCGGCGACCAGCCTCCTGGCCGCATAGGGCTTGAGCAGGCCGGACATATCCTTGATGCACAGCAGATGCGCGCCCCGCTGTTCCAGCTGTTTGGCCATATCCACGTAGTACTGCAGGGTGTATTTATCCCGCTTGGGGTCCAGAATATCGCCGGTGTAGCAGACGGCGGCCTCGCAGAGCTTGCCCTGCCTGAGCACCTCGTCCATGGCCACCTCCATGCCGGGCAGCCAGTTCAGAGAGTCGAAGACCCGGAATACGTCGATGCCGCCGGCGGCGGCCTCCTTGATGAAGGCGCGGATCAGGTTATCGGGATAGTTGGTGTAGCCCACGGCGTTGGCGCCCCGCAGCAGCATCTGGAAGGGGATATTCGGGATTTTCTCCCGCAGCAGCCGCAGCCGCTCCCAGGGGGACTCGTGGAGGAAGCGGTAGGCCACGTCGAAGGTGGCGCCGCCCCACATCTCCAGCGAGAAGCAGTCGTTCAGAATCTCCGCCGTGCCTTCCGCTCCCTTGAGCATGTCGCGGGTACGCACCCGGGTGGACAGCAGGGACTGATGCGCGTCGCGCATGGTGGTGTCGGTAATCAGCAGCTTTTTCTGCCCCAGCACCCAGTCGCGCACCGCCTCGGGCCCCTTTTCATCCAGCAGCTGTTTGAGGCCGGTGCACCTGGGCGGGGTATTCTCGTAGGGCGGAAAGCGCGGGATGTCCAATTGGGCCCGCTCGGCGGAGGGGTTATCCACCTGAATCTGGGCGATGTATTTGAGAATCTTGGTGGCGCGGTCCTTGCCGGTGTCGATATCGAAGAGCTCGGGCGTCTCGTCGATGAACTTGGTGTGGCATGCCCCGGACTGAAAGGTGGGGTGGGCCAGGATATTGGTGACGAAGGGAATATTGGTCTTCACGCCCCGGACGTGCTCCTCGCTGATGGCGCGCATGGCCTTGCGGCACACGCCCTGGAAGGTATTGTCCCAGGAGGTGACCTTGACCAGCAGACTGTCGTAGTAAGGGGAGATGACCGCGCCGGTATAGGCGTTGCCGCCGTCCAGCCGGACGCCGAAGCCGCCGCCGGAGCGGTAGGCGGTGATCTTGCCGGTGTCGGGGGCGAAGTGGTTGGCCGGGTCCTCGGTGGTGACCCGGCACTGGAGGGCGTAGCCGTTGAGGTGCACCGCATCCTGGCTGGGAATGCCGATCTCGGGGGTGGAGAGGGGGAGACCCTCGGCAATGAGGATCTGGGCCCGCACCAGATCCACGCCGGTGACCATCTCGGTGACGGTGTGCTCCACCTGGATGCGGGGATTCATCTCAATGAAGTAGTGATTGCCGTTCTTGTCCACCAGGAATTCCACCGTGCCCGCGGAGACGTAGCCCACGTGCCTGGCCACCTTGACGGCGTCCGCATAGAGCTTGGCGCGGGTAGCCTCCGGCACGCTCCAGGCGGGGGCGAACTCCACCACTTTCTGATAGCGGCGCTGGAGCGAGCAGTCCCGCTCGTACAGGTGCACTACGTTGCCATGCTTGTCGCCCAGGATCTGGATCTCGATATGTTTGGGTTCCACCAGGTATTTTTCGATAAAGATATCCTCGTTGCCGAAGGCCTTTTTGGCCTCGCCCTTTACCAGATGAAAGGCGGGGATGACCTCTTCCGGCTTGTCGCAGCGCCGCATGCCGCGGCCGCCGCCGCCGCCGGCGGCCTTAAGGATGATGGGAAAGCCGTATTCCTTGGCTTTTGCCAGGGCTTCCTCGGCGTCGTTCAGCGGCTGGTCGGAACCGGGGATGGTCGGTACCCGGCAGGCCCTGGCAATGGATTTGGCCGTGAGCTTGTCACCCATCTGGGCCAGAATTTGGGAAGAGGGGCCGATAAAGGTGATGCCCGCGTCCTCGCAGGCCTTGGCAAAGTCCGCGTTTTCGGACAAAAAGCCGTAGCCGGGGTGGATGGCGTCCACATTGCGGCGCTTCGCCAGATCGATGATGCCTGGGATATCCAGATAAGCGCCCAGGGGCGATTTGTTCTCGCCGATGAGGTAGGCCTCGTCCGCCTTGGTGCGGAACAGGCTGTAGGTGTCCTCGTTGGAATACATGGCCACCGTGTGCAGACCCAGGTCGTAGCAGGCCCGGAACACGCGGATGGCGATTTCGCCGCGATTCGCAACCAGGACTTTGTTAAACTTGCATTCCGCCATGCTGTCGTATCCTTCCTTTCCTTGTCAGAGTTTCGTGTATCCCGCCGGAGCGGCGGATATAGAAGAAGCAGGTATACGCTTGCCTGCTTCACTTCCGGCAGCCGTTGCCGGAAGTGCGTTCCCGTTTTCTCTTTTCAGTTTCATTATAGCTGAGCCTACCGGTTTCTGCAATCACTTTCCTGTAAAATTGCAAATCTTGGCGGGAAGTACAGGAAGCCGCCGCTCCAAGCAGCCGCCCCTTGGGGAAAAACACAGCGCCGCATCCTTAGGCAGTGCTTCGCGCTCTTTGTTCCAGGGGGATCACTTCATGTTCTCATCCGCGGCTCATTTTTTCAGATATGCCCGCGCTTCCTCTTGCTCTGCTTACTATCAGTGAACTGAAAAGAAGGCGTATGTCCCTATATCAATGGAAAAGGGCGTGGTAAGCAATTACGAATCACCTTAGAATCACTTCCAGAGAAAGCCCGGGCCAGGTATTGTGGGGAACTGGAGCCGCCCGCGAATCTCTTGCCGTTTACGGTGAGAGCCATAAGAGCCCGAAAAAGCGGCTTCAGGACAAGGACAAGAGGCGGCGGGGAAACTACAAGCATTTTACCGACCGGGAGTGGGGCATGGCCAGAACATCACCTGGCGCTGGACAGCGGGGCGCTGGGGCTGGAGCGCTGCGCCGAGGTCGTTCTGGACTTGACAAAGGGATAACGAAAAAGAAACAGCCCAAGGGCGGCCACTCATCAAACGGAATCCATTTGGCCGGCAATGGAGCGCCTGTTTTGACGGCAGGAACAGCAGGCGCAGCCCGGTCCATTTCATCTCGGTGGCACTCTGTAGAGTCATCCCCTCCCGCCGGCAGGACGGGAGGGGATGAAAGACCCTTATTTGCGGAACAGGCCGGTGATGGCGTTCCAGAAGTCCCGGAACATGGCGGCGACGCGGCTCCAGAAGGTGCCCTGATCGGCGCTCTGCTGGGAGGGGGCCTGCTGGGACTCCTCCTCCACCTTGATCTCCTGGGTGCGCATGATGTACTGAATGCTCTGGGGATTGCCGTTCTGCTCCGAGGTGAGGGAGGCCGGGATCGCCCCGGCATCCATCAGCAGCAGGTTGTTGTCCCCGCCGGTGTGGCTGTCCCACTCGTCGTCAATGAGGTCGGTGATGGTGTCCTTGGCGCTGCGGATGGTGCCGGTCTGGTCCAGCCCGGCGGTGGAGCGGCGCAGAGCGTCGCTGAGTCCGCTGAGGGTCTGGCGGGTGCCGTCGTCCAGACTGGGGCCGCCCCGCTTCAACAGGGACTCCGCCGAGGAGAGAAAGGCGTGGGTGTTCTTCAGGGCCGCCTGAGCGGTGTCGGAGAGGGCCCTGGCGTCGGTCAGGGCCTGCTGGGCCTGGGGCTCGTAGGTGTTCAGGGTGTCGTCCAGCTTCTGCACCAGGTCCAGGGCGGCATCGGCGTTTTGGGTCACCCGGTCGGCCAGGCCGCCCAGCTCGTCCAGGTGGTCCAGCAGTCCGGCAGCGTCTCCCCCGTGGTCCTTCTGGTCCTTTAAAAGATCGGAAGCCAGCTTGGACAGGCGGGTCAGATCGTCGCTGAGGCCATCCTCGCCCAGGGCGATGGTGAGGCCCTGGAGGTCGTCCACCACGTTGGCGGTGGGCTTGGCCAGGCCGGAGACCAGGGAGTTGATCTCGCCGATCTTGTCGTTGACCCCGGGGATGGCGCTGTTGGCAGTGTCCAGCAGCTTGAGCTGCTCTTCAAAGTCGGCTTCCTGGGACATCTCCAGCAGCCTTACGGCCATCTGGGCCTCCTCGGCGGTCTTGCCGGGGCCGCCCATCTCCGTGGGGAGCATCAAAAACTGCTCAAAGGTGGTGCCCGCCGGCAGCAGTCCGGCGGCCAGCATCTGGTCGTAGGCGGCCTTTCCGGACTGAACCTCCTCCAGCTTTTTCAGGATCTGCTCCGAGGAGGTAAAGCCGCCGATGTGGATGGTCCCCACCTCAGAGACCCCCTTGGCGCCCTTCAAAGCGCTCTCCAGCTTGGCCAGACTGCTCTCCAGCTTGGCCAGAGCGTCGCTCATGTCGTCAAAGTCGCTCTCCAGGTTCCCGGCGATCTGGGTGGCCTCCTTGTTGTAGGATTCGATGCTGTCCGCCAGCTCTTTGAGCTTTTTGGCGTCGGATTGGAGGTTCTGGATGGACGTCCGGGCGGCGGAGAGCTCGGGCTTGAGGGCCACGGCGTTTTCCGTCAGGGCGGTGAGGGTGCCGGTGGTGTCGGTCAGGGCCTGAGAGGCGGTGTCCAAGTGGCCGGTCAGGGGGGCCAGGGCGCCGTTCAGGGCATCCAGCTCGGCCAGAGCGGCGTCGGCGCTGTCATAGACCTGCCCCTTGCCGCTGGAGATGGTGCCCCGGGCGGCGTTGAGCCGGTCCAGACCGCTGGCGGTGGCGCTGAGGCTGCCGCTCATGCCGTCCAGGGTGTTGAGTATTATGTCCATGCTGTCATTGATGGCGTCATAGGAGTCCTCCGCCTTTTCCTTGGCCTGCCGCAGGTCCGCGATCTGGTCGAGCTGCTGAAGGGTGGCGGGGACGGCCAGCAGCACCAGGCCGGAGAAGGAAAAGTCGTCGCTGCCCACCCGGATGGCGAAGTGCTGCTCCTCGCCGGGCATGACCATGAACAGAACGGTGCGCAGGTTGCCCACGAGCTGGACCTCAGCCCCCGGGGCCTCCAGAGAGAGAATGTCGTCGGCGTTGAAGGCAGTGGCGGCGGTGAGAACCAGGTTGTTGCGGCTGTACTCCGAGGCGCTGGGGTTGGGCAGCACGTCCAGGTCGATCTCCACCAGGCCGGTCTTGCCTGCAAGGTCCTCGGCCAGGGCCGGGGCGCCGTTGAGCTTATAGGACACCGAGAAGGTCCAGGGCAGGCTGTGGAAGGGCTGCTGGGTCTTGCCCTCGAAGTAGAACCGGGACGGGGCGTCTTCTCCCAGATCAAAGGTGACCGTGCCGTTGGACACGGTGGGGACCCGGTCGTCGGTGAGGTTGATGATGGCGTCGTAGGCGCCGTGATCGGTGAGGCTGGTGTGGCCGTTGGTCTGGTAGCTCTTGACCACGCTGGCATCCATCAGGCCGCCGTAGTAGTCCAGGGTGGCGTAATAGGACTCGTCGCAGACGGGCTCCAACGCTCCCGCGGCCAGGGCAGAGGTGCACAGCGGGGCGGCGGCCAGAACGGCGGCGAGGAGCAACGCCATGGGGCGCCGATAGGCAGTTTTCATAGGGAACGATCTCCTTTCAGTGTTTTTCAGCGGCGGCGGGGTCTTTTTCGGGGGCCTCCGGCGCAGGCTGACCGGCGGGGGCCCCCGGCAGCGTCTCGGTCCCGGCGGCCTTGGCCGCCAGAGCCTTCCGGACCTGAGGGACCTTCAGGGGCTTGGGTGTCCGCCACCAGCGGCTGGTGCGGGCAATGACGGGCTCGCAGACGGCCAGCAGGGAGGGGAGGATGAACACGCTCATCACGGCGGAGATAATGGCGCCCCGGGCCAACATCAGGCAAAGGCTGCTGATGATCTCGATTTTGGAGACGGTGCCCACGCCCAGCGTGGCGCAGAAGAGCACCAGAGCGCTGGTGAGGATGGAGTTGTCGGAGGCGGCGGCCGCCACATAGATGGCCTCTTTCCGCTCCCGCCCCTTCTGAATCTCCTCCCGGAAGCGGGTGGTCATGAGGATGGCGTAGTCCACCGTGGCGCCCAACTGGACGCAGCCGATGATGGTGGGCGCCACGAAGGGGACGACCGCGCCGGTGAAGTAGGACACGCCCTGGTTGATGAAGATGGCCAGCTCGATGGCGGCCACCAGCAGCAGCGGCACCGAGATGGACTGGAAGAGAATGGCCACGATGAGGAAGATGGCGGCCACCGAGATATAGTTGGTTATCTTGAAGTCCACGGCGGCGGTGGAGATGAGATCCTTGGTGAGAGCCGCCTCGCCGGTGATGTAGGCATTCGGATCCAGCGACTTGACAATGCCGTCGATAGCATCCAGCTGCTGGGCCACCTCATCGGAGGCGGCGGGATAGGCCGAGTTGACCATCATGAGCTGGAGGCCGTCCTTTTTGCACAAATCCTTGAGCTCTTGGGGGACAAAGAAATCTGGTACGGCGGCGCTCATGAGCTTGTCGTAGGCCAGCACTGAGGTGACGCCGGGTACGGCGTCCACCGCTTCCTCCATTTTTTTCAGGGCGTTGTGGCTCAAATCGTCCCGAAAGACGATGAAGTGGGAGGTGGCCATGTCGTAGTCGTTTTTCAGCTTGTTGGTGGCCACAATGGAGGGCAGATCCTGCGGCAGAGCCTCATCCAGCTTATAGTAGACGGCGGCATGGCTCTGGGCGTACACCGCCGGGAGGAAGAGCACAAGGAAGAGGGCTACGAAGGTCTTGCGGTGGCGGACCATAAAGCGGTTGACCCGGTCGAAGTTCAGGTTGAGAGTTCTGTGGTGGTATTTGCGGATGCCTCTGTCCAGCACCAGCAGGATGGCGGGGAGGACCAGCACCACGGTGGCCACCCCCAGTACCACGCCCTTGGCCATGACGATGCCGATGTCCTTGCCCAGCAGCAGCCGCATGGCGCACAGGGCCAGGAAGCCGGCGATGGTGGTCAGGGAGCTGCCCGACAGGGAGGTGAAGGCGGCCACGATGGCCTTGGCCATAGCGTCCCGGTTGTCGTCGTGGTTGGCCCGCTCTTCCTCATAGCGGTGGTAGAGGAAGATGGAGTAGTCCATGGTCACACCCAGCTGGAGCACGGCGGCGATGGCCTTTGTGATGTAGGAAATCTGCCCCAGAAAAATATTGGTGCCGAAGTTGTAGAGAATGGCCAGGCCAATGCTCATAAGGAAGGCCAGAGGGAGGAGCCAGGAGTCCATGGTAAGGGACATGGCGATGAAGGAGAGCGCCACGGCCAGCAGGATGTAGACGGGCAGCTCCTGATCCACCAGGTCCTTGGTGTCCTTGATGAGGACAGAGAACCCGGCCAGGAAGCAGCGCTGGTTGCAGAGACTGCGCACTTGGGAGATGGCCTGCATGGTCTGCTCCGAAGCGCCGGGCATGTCGTACTGGACGATCATCATGGTGGAGCTGCCGGAGAAGAAGGTCTCCCGCAGATCCTCGGGGATCATCTCCTGGGGGATCTGGATGCCCACCAGGGAGGATACCCACACGGCACTGCTGACGCCGGGGACCTGCTCAACGTCCCGGCGGAGCTGATTAGTGTACTCGGGGGGCATATCCTCCACGATGAGCATGGTGGTGGCCGCCATGTGGAAGGGCTCTTCCAGCAGAGCCTCGCCCTTGGAGGAGTCCAGGTCGGGGGGCAGATAGGTGAGGATGTCGTAGTTGATACGGGTGGCAACGGCCCCCAGGATGCTGGGGATCAGAAGCAGGACCGCGATCAAAACCACCAGTTTTGGCTTTCGTGTCAGCGCATGGGCAATTTTCTCAAGCAAAGCAGTCACCTTCCCAAATCGGATACCGGCGGCCGGGCCCGGCCGCCTTAAGGATTTTTCCATCTTAATGTCGTGCCGTCCAAGAGTCAACAGAACCGGGCCGATCCTTATAATTCTTAATAAACGGACAGGCTTGACAGCGCAGAGGCAAGCGGCTACTCTAATCTTAATGATTCTTCATGGTTTGGCCCGGCCCGGCTGTGGTATCATCAAAGGGAAAGGAGGCGCGGCGGGATGCAAGAGAAGATCCTTTTGGTAGACGACGACGTATCCATTCTTTTGCTGGTCTCCGACGTGCTGGAGGAGAAGGGCCTGGAGGTGACGGCCGTCCGCTCCGGGGAGGAAGCGCTCCGGCGCGTGGAGGAGGGGCGCTTCGACCTGATCTTACTGGACATTATGATGAAGGGCCTCAGCGGGTTGGAGGTGTGCCGGCAGATCCGGGGGCGGGTGGACTGCCCCATCCTGTTCCTCAGCGCCAAGGATTCGGTGAAGGACATCGTGAAGGGGCTGGACCTGGGGGCGGACGACTATCTGACCAAGCCCTTTGCCCTGGAGGAGCTGGCCGCCCGGGTGCAGGCCCATCTGCGGCGGCAGGAGCGCTCCGCCCCGGGCCGCCCCGTCGGCGGCCCCATCCAGATCGGCGCCATTCTCCTGGACCCGGAAAAGCTGACGGTGACCAAGGCGGGAGCGCCGGTGGACCTGTCCACCCGGGAACTGGAGCTTTTGACCTACCTGATGCGCCACGCCGGGGAGACCCTGTCCCGGGACCGTATCTTCCACGACGTGTGGCGGACCGACTACGGCGACGTGGGCACCGTGGCCATCAACATCAAGAACCTGCGCAGCAAGCTGGACCCGGAGTGGCGCTACATCAAGACGGTGTGGGGATCCGGCTATCGCTTTGTGACCCAGAGCTGGTTTGCGGAGGAAGAGGCAGAGAAGGGATAACATGGAGCAGAAAACCAAACGCGGGCGCTTTCCCGGCGTAGGCTGGCTGAGCGCCCATCTGTCCCGGAAGATGCTCCTGGCTCTGGTGGCGCTGGCGGTGCTGAGCTGGGCGGTGATGTGCGGGTGCTTTCTGGCCTACCTGGGACGGTATGCCGGGAATACCTACTACCAGGTGCTCTCCGGCGCGCAGGAGGATGCCCGGCAGGCCGCCACCTTCCTGGAGGGCTGCGACGGAGATTTCCGGGCGCTGGAGCGCTATTTGTCCGAGCGGGACCTCTACGGCATGGTCCGGGGCAGCGGGGAGGAACTCCTCTACGCCCGGATGCCGGAGGAGAGCCAGGCGGGCTTGGTGGCCGCCTCCGCCGTGCAGGTGGAGCTGACTGGCGGGCGGCGGGTGGAGTTGCTGCTGTGGGTACGGGCCATGCAGCGCAATGAGCTGAGCCGCTCCCTCCAGCGGGAGGCCCTGATCGGTCTGGCCGCCTTCAACGTCTGCGTGTTCCTGGTGGTGGCGGTCATCATGTACCTGGTGCTGGTGGCCCCCATCGTCCGGCTGCGCAAGACCATGCGCTGCTACTCGGAAAAGGGGGAGCGGCCCGAGCGCAGCGAGCGGCAGGACGAGGTGGGCAAGCTGCAAAACGCCTTTGCCGATCTGGCGGGGGTGCTGGAGTGCAAGGAAAAGGCCGAGCACCAGCTCATTGCCTCCATCTCCCACGACATCAAGACCCCGCTGACCTCGGTGCTGGGCTATTCCGAGCGCCTGCACTCGGCGGACCTGCCCCCGGAAAAGCAGCGGCAGTACCTGGACCGGGTTTATGAGAAGGCCCTGCGCATCAAGTCTGTGGTGGATGAGTTCGATGACTACCTGGATGTGGGTTTGCGGGACACGGCCCCTATGCGGCTGATGACGGCGGAGGAGCTGTGCCGGCGGCTGCGGGAGGAGTACGAGGACGAGCTCTCCGACGCCGGGGTGACGTTTCAAGTGGACTGCCAGTGTCCCCAGGAACAGGTCATCTGCAACTGGGAGCACATGCGCCGGTTTTTGGGAAATTTAATCGGGAACAGCTTTCAGCACGCGGAAACCGGCCATCTGGAGCTGCGGCTCCAGTGCCGGAAGGAGGAAGAGGAGCTGGTGCTGCGGTTCCAGGACAACGGCAGGGGCGTGGCGCCCGCGCTGCTCCAGCAGATCTTCGAGCCGTTGTATACCTCTGACCCGGGGCGGAAGGTCTCCGGCCTGGGATTGTCCATTTGCAAGAGCATCATCCGGGCCCACGGCGGCAGCATCAGCGCCGAAAATGTCTCCGCCGGCGGGCTGCTCATCCGAGCCAGCCTACCCTGCGTGAAGGTTTGAAGATAAAAAGACGCCTCTTGACCCGCAGGCCAAGAGGCATCTTTTTGACGGGGCCGGTCACACGGGCAGCGCGTTTTTCCGCCGGACCGTCCGGAGAGGGGCGAGGCGCTGGTCCACCATGGCCTTGGACTTTGCCGGATAAGCCTTGGCGTGCTGGGAGCACCGGGCGATGCGGCGCATGCACAAAAAGCAGCGCTCCGGGTCAGTGTGCTTCGGGTCGTCCGGGGAGATGGACCGGGCCGGACACTGGGCGGTGCGCAGGCCGCAGGCGGTGCAGGTCTCCGACACGGCGGGGACGGCCCGGGAGATGGAGCGCTCCGCTACCAGCGCGGCGGAGGCGGCCACCCGGAATCCCTGGGCCGCCACGCAATCGTTCAGCTCCAGCAGGGCGTCCTCAAAGGCACGGTTGACATAGACGGCGGCGGTGACGGCCGGCGTACCTTCACCGGTACGGTTTTTGAGCCGCTGCGTCATGAGGGCGGACAACCGGCCGCCGAAGACCGGCCCGGCAAAGAGGACCGCGTCCTGCGGGCCGAAGGTCCGGCCCGTCGGTGCGGGGAGAGTGAGGTCCAGCTCGTCGATGCGCCTGGCCGGCCCCTCCGCCAGCAGCAGAGCTGCCCTGCGGGTGCCGCCGGTGGGGCTGAAGTGGACAACCGTGAGATGCTTTCGCACAAAACAACCCCTTTCGTGATGGAAGATGAACTGCGCTTCCACTTCCGTATTCTTTCGCAACAGCTTTCCACTGGAAGCCTGTCCGCAAGACATAGAATATCCCTTCCAGGGCTTTTCGGGCAGGCAGAGGTGGCCGTCCCTGGCCGGGCTTGTTCTTATAGGCCTTTTTCGGATCGCGTTCCCTTGGGGGAATCTCATCCCTCACTGCTTCCCACAACTCATCTGATATCGTCCATGACGTGTATGAGTTTCCCATTTCCTGTTACCCGAGGTTATTTTACCGCCCTTTTCCTAATTTGGGGATGGGCGTTTAATCGCAAAAATCGCATTAACATCACCGGAGCCATTTGGCGGGGAGTCAATCCCGGCGTATGCTGCCAGGGCTTTCTTAAATTGGAAACGGCGCACATTTCCAATCTACCCCATGAGTTGCGGACCAAGGGCTGGGTCAACGCCGAACATTTTCATGACAATGGGATATTCCGGTAGCCGGGAAATGATACGAAAAATTGCAGAGGATTTTTCCGTATCGATTATCCAGCTCCCGTATGGCCTGTTCTGAGCGCTCGAAAAACAAAGCAATGATTTTTTTCTCTTACAGCAATCGTACCGCCTCCTTTCCGGCTTCACCCATATACTACGGTTTTCGCGGCAAAAACTACATCCCTTGCCCGGCCGACCCAAATATGCTATACTGCGCACAGCGATGGAGCATTTGCAGAGGGGGGAGACGATGACGCTGCGCTTATCCACCGGCGTGGGGGAACTGCCTGGGGTAGGCCCGGCCCGGAAGCGGAGCCTGGAGAAACTGGGGCTGCGGACCGTAGGGGATCTGCTGAGCTACTATCCCCGCTCCTATGAGGACCGGCGGAGGACCGTGAAGCTCTGCCAGGCCCCGGAGGGGATACCGGTGTGCATCCGGGCCACAGTGGCCCAGCCGCCCCGCCTTTCCCGCATCCGCAAGGGCCTGACCCTGACCAAGGTGCGTATCGCAGACGACACCGGCGCGGCCACGGTCACCTTTTTTAATCAGGATTATATCAGAGACGCCCTGCGCACCGGGGAGGATTATGTTTTCTACGGGGCCGTGGAGGGGAGCGCCGGATCCCGGAGCATGACCAACCCGGCCTTCGAGCGGGCAGAGTGCAGCCGCTTCACCGGGCGCATCCTGCCGGTCTACCCCTTGACCAAAGGGGTCTCCAACAACCTGCTGGCAGGATTGACCCTGCGCTGCGTGGAGGCGTGCGCGGACGAGACGCCGGAGAGCCTGCCGCCGGAGGTGCTGCGGGATAACGGCCTGTGCGGCGCGGCCTGCGCCTGCCGCAGCGTCCACTTTCCGGAGAGCGAGACCGCGCTGGAGCAGGCCCGGCGGCGGCTGATCTTCGAAGAGCTGTTTACCCTTACCTGCGGCCTGGCGCTGCTGCGTACCCGGCGGGAACAGGCGGCGGGAGCGGCGTTCCGGCGCGCGCCCCTGGCAGAGTTTGAGGCGCTGCTGCCCTTCCCCCTCACCGGCGCCCAGCGGCGGGTGATGGAGGAGGTGGCGGCGGATACCGCCTCCGGCGCGCCGATGAACCGGCTGGTGCAGGGGGACGTGGGCTCCGGCAAGACCATGGTGGCGGCCTTTGGAGCCTGGCTGGCCGCGCGGAGCGGCTTCCAGTGCGCCCTGATGGCCCCCACGGAGCTGCTGGCCGAGCAGCATTTCCGCTCTCTGGAGCCTCTGCTTGCCCCCGCGGGGGTGCGCCTGGGGCTGCTGACCGGTTCGGTGAAGGGGACGGCCCGGAAAGGAGTCTATGCCGCGCTGGAGCGTGGGGAGATCGACCTGGTCGTGGGTACCCACGCCCTGTTGAGCGAGGCGGTGGCCTTTGCAAACCTGGGCCTGGCGGTGGCCGACGAGCAGCACCGCTTCGGCGTGGCCCAAAGGGCCGCGCTGGCGGCAAAGGCGGGCCGGACGCCCCACGTGCTGGTCATGTCCGCCACCCCCATCCCACGTACCCTGGCCCTCATCATTTATGGGGACCTGGATGTGAGCGTGATCGACCAGCTGCCCCCCGGCCGCACGCCGGTGGAGACCTATGTCGTGGGCGAGGACAAGCGGCAGCGGATGTACGGGTTTGTCCGCCGGCTGGTGGGAGAGGGGCGTCAGGCCTACCTTGTCTGTCCCGCCGTGGAGGAGACGCAGGAGCGCGCGGAGGATACACGCCCCCCCGCGGCGGGACCGGACGGGCCGCCGGAGGCGGCGCCCTCTGCCGCGCTGACCGCCGCCGTGCCTTACGCGCAGTACCTGCAAAACGAGGTCTTTCCCGATTTGCGGGTTGGCCTGGTCCATGGGAGGATGAAGAGCCGGGACAAGGAGGGCGTCATGCGCGCCTTTGCCGCGGGGGAGATCGACGTGCTCGTGTCCACCACCGTGATCGAGGTGGGGGTGGACGTGCCCAACGCCGCCCTGATGGTGGTGGAGAACGCCGAGCGCTTCGGCCTGTCCCAGCTCCATCAGCTCCGGGGCCGGGTGGGCCGGGGAAAGCACCAGTCCTACTGCGTGCTGGTCACCGGCACGCAGCACCCGGAGAGCCGGGAACGGCTGCGGGTCTTGTCAAAGACCGCGGACGGGTTTAAAATAGCGGAAGAGGACCTGAAGCTGCGGGGACCCGGCGATTTCTTCGGCCAGCGGCAGCACGGCCTGCCCCAGCTGGGCATCGCGGACCTTGCGGGGGACGTGCGCCTGCTCAAGCAGGCGCAGCAGGCGGCCGAGGAGCTGCTGCGCTCCGATCCCGGGCTGCAGCGGCCGGAGCACGGAGCGCTGCTGGCACGGGTGAGGCGCCTGTTTGCGGAAAACCCGGACATGTTCAACTGAGACGGGGGACCGGAGCGGGCGTATGGTCCGACCGGAATGCCGCCCTGCGGCGGAGAGAGCGTGCAGGGCGACTTGATTTTTGAGAAGGAAGTGGAACCGTCATGACCAAACAGGAAAAGCTGGAGGCCCTGCGCGCCGACACCAGCGTACACTACAACTGCTGCCAGTCGGTGCTGATCCCGTTCTGCCGGGAGTGCGGCATCAGCGAGGAGACGGCCTACCGGCTGGGCAGCCAGTTCGGCGGCGGTATGAAGATGGGTTCGGTCTGCGGCGCGGTGACCGGGGCGCTGATGGTGCTGGGCATGACCGGCGCCGGGGAGGAGCGGGCCAAGCAATTCAAGGACGCCTTCCGGGCGGAGAACGGGGCGCTGGACTGCGCCAAGCTGCTGGCGCTGGGCCGGGAGAAGGGCATGCAGCGCAAGGAGCACTGCGACGAAATGATCCGCAACGCCCTGGAGCAGCTCCTGCACGAGCACAACGCGTAAACGCGGCGCCGCCGCCATCCGAAGACCAGGATGGCGGCGGCGCCGCGTTTAGGTCAGATCAAACGCCACGGGGACGGGGAACTCGGTGCGGCGGGAGAAGTACAGCGCCAGCTCCACGGTGTCCCAGGGGTAATCCTCGAGGATCAGCTCCGTGGCGAAATAGCCTTCCGGCAGTTCCGTTTCATCCTCCGTCCCCCACCAGAGGCCTCCGGAGGAAATGGTGCTGGAGCAGTTCAGGTCGTGCGTCTCCCCGTCGGGCGAACGGTAATGGCCGCCGAAGAGCTGATAGGAGGCGTGGAACGTCTCCGTATTGCCGGGCGGGTCGGGGGCGATGAGGGCGAGGCCCACCTGCCGGCCGATGCGGTGGACGCTGAGGTGCATATCCTCGGGCAGCGCGTCCAGCGCCGTACCGCGCTCCAGGTCCAGCGCCACGTATTCCCGCTCCGGGGCCAGCCAGGTGGCCTGGGTGATGTGAAGCGTCAGATGCTTCGGGTCCCGGAAGAAGGGGCTTTCGCAAAGATAGGTGTCCCCCATGGAGGCCAGCCCGCTGGCGGAGCCCTTCTCGTAGCGCACGCCGTTCTCGTCCTCCAGGTAGAAGTCCAGGGTCTGGAGCTGCTCGGCGTTGTCCGGGTCCTGTTCCAGATTCAGCCGGGCGTGGGTGGGGTAGAGCTCCAGAGAGACCAGGCGGATGCGGTTGCCGTCCAGCTCCACCCAGCGGTCCAAGGCGAGGGCGCGCCCCTGTTCCCGGAAGCGGGCGTCCAGGGGGAACTCGAAGGTAAAGCGGGCGTCCGGCGTCCAGCTTTCGGGGTCGGTAACGCCGGGAAGATAGGCGCGGACTTCACAGTCCAGGCGCAGGGTCTCGGGGAAGGCGAAGTCCTCCGTACCGATGGCCGCGGTGATGGCGTTGGACAGCTCGCCGGGGGCGACGCTGCTGCTCATAAGAGAAAAGCCCTCCAGTTCCTCCCCGTCGGGGCCCTTCAGCTCCGGACGAAGCTCCATGAGGGAGGCGTCCTCCGGACCGGTGACGGTGACGAAAAAGATCAGCTGGGCCGGGTCCGCCATGAGGTAGTTCAGCGTCATGGTGACGCCGTTGGCGCTTTGGGTCTGGTCGATGCGCTGGGCGTAGTCGTGCTCCACGGCGGTGGAGAGGGTGGGGGAGAAGGATACCGCGGCGGCCAGCTCCTTTAAGAGCGGGATGTGGGAGCAGGCCAGCGCAAAGGGCGCGGACAGGTTTACCAGCAATACGAACAGGGCCATGGCCCCGGCAAGGCTCCCCAGAGGCACGCCAAAGCGGCGCAGGCGCCGGCGGCGCGCCCGGCGGGCCCTGGCCCGCTGCACGGTATACGCCAGCGCGGACGGATGCTCTTCCAGCTGTGCTTGCAGGGCGGCGTATTCTTCCATGCGGTCCATGTTCAAACCTCCTCGCTCAATTCCAGCTTCAACAGGGACAGGGCTTTCCGCTGCCGGGTGGACACGGTGCCGGGCGGCAGGCCCAGGGCCCGGGCGGTCTCCGCCAGGGTCAGCCCCTGAAAATAACGAAGGGTGATCACCGCACGCAGTTCCCGGGGCAGACGGCCCACGGCCTGACGCAGGGGCAGCGCGTCATATGCCTGCGCCGCCGTCTCAGGCAGCTCGGGCACCGCGATCTCGCGCCTGCGGCGGCGCAGCTCGGTATTGCAGACGTTGATGAGGATACGGGTCAGCCAGGTGTCGAAATACTCCGGCTGACGCAGCTTTTTGTGGGCGCAAAGGCCCTTGTACACGGTCTCGTCCACCGCGTCCAGGGCGTGGGCTTCGCTGCCCAGATAGAGATAGGCGGTGCGGTAGAGCTTCCCCTTCAGAGCCTCCACGCGCTCGATATACTCCTGTTCCTGCAAGGGCGGCGCCCCCTTTCAAGACGTTCCGATGATTAGACGTTCCAGCGGGACGTTTTCATTGCATGGATTGAAAAAAGTTTTGCTTCCATATATAATGATGGCGCATGCAATCGAAGCACACGGAGGGATTCGGTTTGAAATCCTTGGAACAACTGCCCCTGCCCCTGCTGGAGTGGTACCGGGACAACGCGCGGACGCTGCCCTGGCGCAGCGACCCCACCCCCTACCACGTCTGGATCAGCGAGATCATGCTCCAGCAGACCCGGGTGGCGGCGGTGCTGGACTACTACCGCCGCTTTCTGGAGGAGCTGCCCACGGTACAGGCGCTGGCGGCGGTGGAGGAGGACCGGCTGCTGAAGCTGTGGCAGGGGCTGGGGTATTACAACCGGGCCCGCAACCTGCAAAAAGCCGCGCGGACCATCGTGGAGGACTTCGGCGGGCGCTTTCCGGACACTTATGAGGCCATTCTGTCGCTCCCCGGCATCGGGGAGTACACGGCGGGGGCCATCGCCTCCATCGCCTTCGGCCGCCCCGTCCCGGCGGTGGACGGAAACGTGCTGCGGGTCGTGGCCCGGATCACCGGCGACCGCGGGGACATCGCCCGGCCGGAGACCAAAAGCCGCATGCGCGCGGCGTTGCTGTCTATCCTGCCCCAAAGCATGCCGGGCGATTTCAATCAGGCCCTGATGGAGCTGGGCGCTACGGTTTGCCTGCCCAACGGCGCGCCGCTGTGCCGGCGCTGTCCGGCCCATGCCTTCTGCGCCGCCCGGATCGGGGAGCGGACGGGGGAACTGCCCGTCAAGGGAGGAAAAGCGGCGCGGCGGGTGGAGGAGCGCACGGTGTTCCTGATCTTTTTTGAAAACCGGGTCGCGCTGCGCCGCCGTCCGGCGCGGGGCCTGCTGGCAAAGCTCTGGGAGTACCCCAACGAGCCTGCGCCCGCCCCCTGCCCCGTGGAGGCCGCCGCGCTGGCCGACGGCCCGGCGGGAAAGCACATTTTCTCCCACATCGAATGGCGCATGCGCTCGGTGGTGGTGCAGGCCGCGGGACCGGAGCTGCCTCCGGGCTGGGTCTGGGCGGACGGGGAGGCGCTGCGCGCGGAGTACGCCGTGCCGAACGCCTTTCGAAGCTTTGCCAAAGCGGTGGAGGAGCGGCTGAAGTGAAACAGCGGAGAAGCGCCCGCGGCGCGCGCCCGGAAAAGGAGGAGCCTATGCAGCAGACCGTCGCCGCCCAGCGGCGCTATTTTGAGAGCGGGGCCACCCGTCCCCTGACGTTCCGGCTGGAGATGCTCACCCGGCTGGAGCTGGGGCTGGCGCGCTGGGAGGAGGAGCTCCTCGCCGCCCTCAAGGCCGACCTGAACAAGGACCCCTACGAGGGCTATATGTGCGAGCTGGCCCTCACGCTGGGGGAGGTGCGCATGGCCCGCAAGCACCTGCGCGCCTGGGCCCGGCCCGCCCGGCGCAGCACCCCCTTGGCCCACTTCCCGTCCAAGAGCACGGTGTATCGGGAGCCCTACGGCGTGGCGCTGATCATGGCCCCCTGGAATTATCCGCTCTTTCTCACCCTGGCCCCCTTGGTATCCGCCATCGCCGCCGGGTGCTGCGCGGTGGTCAAGCCTTCGGCCTATGCGCCGGCCAGCTCCCGCGCGCTGGCCGGACTGCTGGGGCGGCTCTATCCCCCGGAGTATATCACGGTGATCGAGGGGGGCCGAGGGGAGAACGCCGCGCTGCTGGAGCAGCGCTTCGACTACATCTTCTTCACCGGCAGCCCTGCGGTGGGCCGGGCCGTCATGGCCGCGGCGGCGGAGCACCTGACGCCGGTGACCCTGGAGCTGGGCGGAAAATCCCCGGTGATCGTGGCCGCCGATGCCGACGTGGAGCTGGCGGCGGCCCGCATCGTCTGGGGCAAGTGCGTCAATGCCGGCCAGACCTGCGTGGCCCCGGACCATGTGTGGGTCCCGGAGGGGATGCGGGAGAAGCTGGTGGAGGCCATGGGGCGGCAGATCCGGCGCTTTTACGGGCCCGACCCCCTGGCGGGGGAGGACCTGCCGCGAATCGTCAATCGAAAACACTTCGACCGGCTGTGCCGGCTGCTGGAGAGCGGACGCACCGCCCACGGCGGGCAGACCGACCGGGAACGCCTGCGCATCGCCCCCACGGTGCTGGTGGACGTGACCGAAGAGGACGCGGTGATGGGGGAAGAGATCTTCGGCCCCATCCTGCCGGTGCTGACCTATTCCGACCTGGATGCGCTGGTCGGCCGTCTCCAGGGCAAGCCCCGGCCCCTGGCCCTGTACCTGTTCACCCGCAGCCGGGCCGTGGAGCGGCAGGTGCTGGGGCGGCTGTGCTTCGGCGGCGGGTGCGTCAACGACACGGTGGTCCATCTGGCCACGCCCCGGATGCCTTTCGGAGGGGTGGGCAATTCCGGCATGGGCCGGTGCCACGGCAAGGCGGGATTCGACACCTTTACCCATGAGAAAAGCATTCTGAAAAAGGGCCGCCTGGATCTTCCCGTGCGCTATCCGCCCTATGGAGCCAAACGGATCTCCACCCTGAAAAAGCTGATGTGACGCCGGGCCCCTGCGCGCGGGCGCTGCTCCGCCATGAAGCCGCCGGCCATGCCTCCGGCGGACCGGGGCACGCCCGGCCGCAGTCCCTGGCGGAAGGCACAGCGGCCTGGGCCTCCGCCGGACGTTCCCGCAGCGCTTCCGGCCGGCGCTCCGGCTTGGGCGAGCCGATCCGGCGGTCGTATCAAAACGAAAAGACCGGGGACACAGAGGCATCCCCCTTGGAACTTGGCAGTTGGAACAAACATGATGGACTTTTGGGTCGACAGCAGGGAGAAACAATGGATTTTTGTCAAAAACGGCTGGAATTGCGCCCAAGGCGGGGAATCACGCAGAGCGCCGCGGCAGCGGCCCCGGAGAGCGCGCTGCGTCAATACCAGCGGGTTGAAGCGGGAGAGCGGGGGGCTGCTCACCTGCGGCCTATCGCCGGCGGTCACGGCGTACCGGCCGATGGACTCATGGGGCGCACGGAGCGCCGGGAGGTCCGGCGGTGAGCGGCGGAGCGGACGCGCCGATGCGCTGCAGCCTGTGCCCACGCCGGTGCCATGCCCTGCGCACGGAGACGGCGGGGGCGGGGGCATGCCGGATGCCCGCCCTGCCGGTGGTGGCGCGCGCCGCCCTCCACCGCTGGGAGGAGCCGCCTATTTCGGGGGCGCGCGGCTCCGGCACGGTGTTTTTCTCCGGGTGCCCGCTGGGGTGCGTCTTCTGCCAGAACGAGCAGATCAGCCGCCGGGATTTCGGCAGGATCGTCACCGTGGCGCGCCTGCGGGAGATCTTTGGGGAGCTGATCGCCCAGGGGGCCCACAACATTAATCTGGTCAATCCCACTCACTTCGCCCACGCCGTGGCGCGGGCCCTGGAGGAGCCCCTGCCGGTGCCGGTGGTGTGGAACAGCAGCGGGTACGAGCGCTTGGAGACCCTGCGCATGCTGGAAGGAAAGGTGCAGGTCTATCTGCCGGACTGCAAATACGCCGCGCCGGCGTCCGCCGGGCGTTACTCCGCGGCGCCGGACTATCCGCAGACCGCCCGGGCGGCCATCCTGGAGATGTACCGGCAGACGGGGCCCTGCGTGGTGGAGGACGGGCTTTTGAAGCGGGGGGTGCTGATCCGGCATCTGATCCTGCCCGGCCGCCTGGAAGAGGCAAAAGCCGTCATGGATTGGATCGCGGAGCAGTTCCCGCCCGGCGCGGTGCTCTTTTCCCTCATGGGTCAGTATGTGCCCTGGGGCAGGGCGGCGGAATTTCCCGAGATCGACCGCCGCCTGCGCCCGTCCGAGGCGCGCCGTGCCGAGGCGTACATGGCTCAGCTCGGCCTGGAGGGCTTTGCGCAGGACCCGGGCGCGGCGGAAGCGGAATTCATCCCATCCTTTGACCTGACGGGGGTGGAGGGTACGCAGAAGCCCGGGTAAGCCCTGCCGGAGCCGGGGCAAAACACCCGGCCGGAGGCTGGGTGTCAATTCAGAAAAGGAAGGTTTGCAATGGAGCAGACGCAGAAACGGCGGGGGGACAGCCGCATGAAGGTCATGTGGCGGCTGTCCTGGCCCGCCATTATCGAGCAGATATTGGCCACCATGGTCAGCTACGTGGATACGGCTATGGTAGGCGTCATGGGCGCGGCGGGGACCGCCGCCGTATCAGTGAACGCCGCTCCCATCTGGCTGTCCGGCGGATTGCTGGTGGGCGTGGGCGTGGGGTACTCGGTGCAGGTGTCCAACGCCATCGGCGCGGGGGACGACGAGCGGGCCCGGCAGATCATCCGCCAGGGCGTGCTGGCCACCCTGGTGACGGGCTTTCTGGGCCTTTTGCTCTTCCAGGCGCTGGCCCCCCTGATCCCCCGGTGGCTGGGCGCCAAGCCGGAGGTGCTGCCCCAGGCGGTCTCCTACCTGCGGTGCTACACCATGGCCATGCCCTTTATCGCCGCCGGCTACATCTTCTCCGCCATCCTGCGGTGCATGGGCAATACAAAGGCCCCGCTGTACTTCAACACGGCGGCCAATCTCATCAATATCGTGCTCAACTTTTTCCTCATCTACCCCACCCGGACGGCCGTCCTCTTCGGGGCGCCGGTGACCCTCCCCGGCGCGGGGCTGGGGGTCACCGGCGCGGCCATCGCCTCCGCCGCCGCCCTGGCCTTCGCGGGGGGCGCGCTGCTCATCGCCGGGTTCCGGCAGGGGGAGCGCTTCCGGATCTCGCTGCACGACAGCTTCCGGCCCGACCGGGCCATCATCCGGCAGGCCGTCCACCTTGGGGTGCCCACCGCCGCCGAACGCTGCACCATCAATCTGGGCCAGATCGCCATGACCGCCGTGGTGGCCTCTCTGAGCACCGTGGCCCTGGCGGCCAACCATATCGCCACCACCGCGGAGGGACTGTGCTATCTGCCCGCCTACGGCATCTCCTTCGCGGGCATCGCCCTGGTGGGGCAGGCGGTGGGTGCGGGCAGCGCGGAAGACGCCCAGGCCTACGGCAGGCTGGCCGCCCTGCTGGGCTTCTTCCTCACGCTGGGCACGGCGGTGGCCCTGTTTCTGCTGGCCCCTTATCTGGCCGCCCTGTTCAACTCCGACGCCGAGGTGGTGGCCCAGGCTGCCCTGATGCTGCGCATCGTGTCGGTGTCCGAGCCCTTCTTCGCCCTGTCCATCATCCTGTCGGGCGCCCTGCGGGGCGCGCACGACGTGCGCTTCCCCATGGTGGTGGGGCTGCTCTGCATGTGGGGCGTGCGCATCGTGCTGGCGCCCATCCTGGTGTACCGGGCGGGCATGGGCCTGGCCGGCG
Source organism: Flavonifractor sp. DFI.6.63 (assembly GCF_024462255.1). Lineage (NCBI taxonomy): Bacteria > Bacillati > Bacillota > Clostridia > Eubacteriales > Oscillospiraceae > Flavonifractor > Flavonifractor sp. DFI.6.63. The sequence goes on from NZ_JANGBE010000037.1 coordinate 24,354, forward strand.
TATGGACCGCGATGGCCGCAGACCTGATCCTGCGGGGCGTCCTGTGCGCCCTGCGCTGGCGCAGCGGGAAATGGAAGACCATCTGCGGGCTGGAACGGGCCGGGGTCCTGCGCTGAACGCGCCCGGCTCACTCCAGCAGCCGCTTCATATCCTCCGGCAGGGGGAGCTGCCAGGAAAGGGCCGCCCCCGTGATGGGATGGCGCAGGGAGAGGCGGGCGGAGTGGAGCGCCGGACGGGAAATGAGGGCGCGCTCCTCCGTGCCGTAGAGAAAGTCTCCGGTCAGAGGACAGCCCAGGGAAGCCATGTGGACCCGGATCTGGTGGGTGCGCCCGGTGTCCAGCTCCAGGCGCACCAGGGCGCGGCCATGGGCAGCGCACAGGACCTGGTAGCGGGTACGGGCGCTCTGCCCGGCGGGGTCGATCCGCCGTGCCATCAGCGAGCCGGGCACCGGGCCGATGGGGGCGTCCACGACGCCCTCCGCCGGGACGGGGACGCCCTGGCATACCGCCAGATAGCCCCGGCGAAAGGCACTCGTGTGCAGCGCGCGCTTGAGGCGCTCCTGCGCGTGGGGGTGCTTGGCGACCACCATCAGGCCGCTGGTGCCCCGGTCCAGCCGGTGGACGGGGTGATAGTCGGCGCACTCACCCGACTGATCGTAATAATACAGGAGAAAATTACCCAGCGTATCGTCAAAATGCCCCGGGCCCGGATGGCAGGGGACGCCGGGGGCCTTGTTGAGCACCAGAAGGTCCGCATCCTCGTACACGATGTCCAGCGCCCCGGGGGCAGACACGATGCCGCTGCGGCGCACATCGTCGGATACACGGACCGAGAGCAGCTGCCCCGCCGCCGCCCGCCGGTCCGTATGGACCCGCACGCCGTCCAGCAGGATACCGTCCTCCAGCCATTTGACGTGCCGGATGAGCGTACCGGAGAGCCCCAAGCCGCGGCGCAGCAGGGTATCCACTGTTTTGCCGGCCTGTTCCGGCGCTACGGTCAGCGCCAGACGGCGGGGCGCGTGTTCCGCCATGGTACCGCCTCCTTTCCAGGGAATCCATGGGATACAGTATAACATTGCCCGGCCTGCTTTTCAAATGCGCCGGGCTGTGCTATAATCCTTACGAACACGAAGGTACAGCAAAGCGAGGTGAGCCCCATGCCGGAAAAGCTGGGCCTCTATATCCACATCCCCTTCTGCCGCAGCAAATGCGACTACTGCGATTTTTACTCCCTGGCGGGACGTGAGGAGCGCATGGACGACTACCAGAAGGCCCTGATGACCCACATGAAGGAAACTGCGCCCCTGACCCGCGGCTGGCAGGTGGATACCGTCTATTTCGGCGGCGGTACGCCCAGCTTTTATGGCAGCCGCCGCCTGAAAGAGCTGCTGCGGCTGATCGGCAAGCGCTTCGATCTGGCCAAGGACGCGGAGATCACCGTAGAGTGCAACCCGGACAGCATAAACCGCCGGGATCTGATCGCCCTGCGCAGGGCCGGGGCCAACCGCATCTCCCTGGGGGTGCAGTCCGCCCACGACTGCGAATTGCAGAACCTCCGCCGGGCGCACACCTTCCGCCAGGCCCAGGAGGCGGTGGCGGCGGCCCGGACGGCGAAATTCAAGAACATCAGCCTGGACCTGATCTACGGGCTGCCCGGCCAGGACATGGAGGGGTGGCAGGATACGGTGGAGCAGGCGCTTTCCCTGCGCCCGGAGCATCTGTCCTGCTACGGGCTGAAGGTGGAGCCGGGCACGCCGCTGGACGACCGGGTGATCCGGGGAGAGCGGCTGCCCGACGACGACGTCCAGGCCGATTTGTATCTGTGGATGGTGGACCGGCTGGCAAGGGAGGGCTACCGGCAATACGAGGTCTCCAACTTCGCCCGCTCCGGCTTCCAGTCCCGGCACAACCTGAAATACTGGATGGGGCGGCCCTATATCGGATTCGGGCCCGGCGCCCACTCCGACTTCGGCGGGCGGCGCTACTCGTTCGTGCGGGACCTGGACCGGTATATCACCGGCGTGCTGGAGGGAGGCGCGGTCATCGACGAGTCTGAGCTCATCCCGCAGCGGGAGCGGGGGGGCGAGTATCTGATGCTCCGCCTGCGCACCACACGGGGCATCGAGGAGTGGGAGTACCGCAGGGAGTATTTCATGAACTTCGATCCCATCGAACAGCTTCTGGAAGAATACGAGCGGCAGGGCTGGGCCGAACGCCATGACCGCCGCTGGAATTTGACCCCGAAGGGGTTTTTGGTCTCCAACCAGCTGATCGGCGAACTGATGACCGCCCAGGAAGAGGCGACTTTGAACAATACCCTGCCCCGCCTGCGCCGGGGAAGGCCGGAGCAGAGCGCGCCCCAGCCGTAAGAAAAAGGTAAGAATTGCGGGAAATACTGCTTGAAAATGCAAGCGGCTTTCCGAGAGGCTGCAGCCCACCGCGCGTACTGCGCCGCCGCAAGCGCCCGCCCGCGGCCTTCCGTCCGGCGGCGGGCGCATGCGCGTCAAGGGGAGCGCGCGGCGCGGGAAAGCACTCCGGAGGGACCTTGGCGCGGAGACGGCGCTGAAACGCTGCCGGGGACGTTGTGTTATGCAAGCGTTTCTCGCATTCCTGCACGGACATCCGGCCGTTTGACCGAATACGAGGTTCCCGCCTGTTTACAGGCGGGAACTTTTGTGTTAACATAACGTCTGTTATCTCGTAAGCGCCGTACCCCCGGCGGGCAAGGGGCGATCGGGCGGTTCGGGCCGAGGCGGGCGCCGGCAGGCGTGCCGCCCCGCCTTCCCGGGGAGACCATGGAAACACACAGGAGGAACTGGATGAAGCGATGGATGCAACGGGGCGCGGCCTTCGGCCTGGCCCTTCTGATGACGGCGGGCGCGGCGGGCGCCTCGGCCTCCGATGCCCTGGGCTGGGAGATCCACACAGGGCGCGTGCCCCTGTCCCAGGGGACGGAGCTGGGAAAAAACATCTTCTGGAGCGATACTTACTCCGACCTGCGCACGGAGCACTACATTACCTATGCCCCGAATGAGAACGTCACGCCAACGGTGGCCTACGGCAGCAAGGTGCTCACCCGCGCCACCCTGACCAGCATGGCGCAGGGCCTGGAGAGCCAGGGCAGGCGGGTGGTCTCCGGCATCAACGGGGACTTTTATGTGCTGGCCACCGGCGCGCCCGTCGGGCTTTTGGTCACCGACGGCGTGCTGCGTTCCACCCAGCCCTACAACGTCTCCTGGGCCATCGGCTTCCGCGCCGACGGCACCGCCTTTATCGGCACCCCCAACGTGAGCGTGGCCGCCGTGTTGGGCGGGCAGGTCTACTCCGTCAGCGGCGGCGTGAACAAGGTGCGCAAGCCCTCCGCCTCCGACGGCAGCGGCGGGCTGACCCTGCTGACCAGCGATTTTGCCTCCACCACCCAGAACACCGAGGCGGGGGTGGATGTGATCCTGTCCCCGGCGGCCGACCCCGTCACCGGACAGGTCCCTCAGCTGAAGATCGGCAGCCAGCTGACGTGCACGGTGGAACAGGTGCTGGAGTCCACCGGCGCGGCGGCGATCCCGGAAGGAAAGCTGGTGCTCACGCTCAACGGCAAGGATAAGGCGGAGCTTTTGGCCGCCCTGCGCGCCCTTCAGGCGGGAGACACGGTGACGCTCTCCGCCACCAGCCCGGACAGCCGCTGGGACAGCGTGACCCAGGCGGTAGGCGGCATGTACAAGCTGGTCACGGGCGGCGTGGTGGAGAGCGGGCTCAACGCCGAGCAGACCGCGCGCTCCGCCGTGGGCATCAGGGCCGATGGCAGCCTGGTCTTTTACACCGTGGACGGCAAGCAGCCCGGCTACAGTGTGGGGGCCACCCTGACCCAGTGCGCCAAGCGTCTGGTGGAGCTGGGCTGCGTGGAGGCGGTCTGCCTGGACGGCGGCGGCTCCACCACGCTGGGCGTTACGTATCCCGACCAGAGCGGCATGCAGGTGATCACCAGCCCCTCCGACGGGACTCAGCGGGCCAATTCCAACGCCATCTTCCTGACCACTGAGCTGGCGCCGACGGGGGAGCTGGCCTCCTACTATGTGACCCCCGCCGACAGCATGGTGCTCTCCGGCGCAACGCTGAATCTGACGGCCACGGGGGTGGACAGCCACTTCTACGCCATGACCGGCGCGAGCGTGGGCTGGAGCGTGACCAGCGGCGGCGGAGCGGTGGATGACAGCGGTGTTTTCACCGCCGGGAGCGAGAGCGGCTTTGTTCAGGTCACCGCCTCCGACGGCCGGGCCTCGGGCAGCGCCTACATCACCACCGTGGCCACGCCGGACGCCATTTCCCTTACCCGGGAGGATACCGGGGACAAGGTGGAGGCGCTGAACCTGGACCCGGGCGAACAGGTCGACCTGAAGGCCTCCGCCGTCTATAAGAAAATGGCCCTGGTCAGCCAGGATGCTAATTATACCTGGACGGCGGATCCCGCGGTGGGCAGCGTGGATGCAAACGGCGTCTTCACCGCGGGGCAGGTGACGGCCAGCGGCGACCTGACGGTCTCCGCCGGCGGGAGGACCGTGACCGTCCCCATCAGCGTGGCGGGACATGTGAATACCCTGGAGGACTGCGAGGGCGATTTGTATGCCTTTGCCGCCACCGAAACCGCGTCCTTTGCATCGGAGAGCGATCTGAACTACGTGCGTTACGGACGCAAGAGCCTGCGCCTGGACTATGACGCCGCGGGCGGCGCCGCCAGCCTGACCGGCGTGCTGAGCATCCCGGCCGGGGAGCGCTATCTGGGCGTATGGGTGTATGGAGACGGCTCGGGCAATACCCTGCTGGCCACCATTACCGATCAGTCCCTCCAGTCCCGGCAGCTCCTGCTGACCGCGCTGGACTTCACCGGCTGGAAGCATGTCTCCGCCGCCCTGCCCGAGGGCGCCGTGGCCGTGTCCGCCCTCGACGTGATCTACGGCGGCGGGGAGGGCAAGCAGACGGGCACGCTCTGGCTGGACCAGTTTACCGTCTCCAACGAGGAGATGCACGATACCACGCCGCCCGCGCTCACCCTTACCGTCAGCGGCGCCGCCGTCAGCGCCAGGGTGACCGACGATGTGGACCGGAGCATTCCACAGAAAAACCTTTCCCTGACCTATGACGGCGAGCGCCTGGGCTTTACCTGGAACGAAAGCACGGGGACCCTGAGCGCCACCCTGCCCGCCGCCGATGCAGGCTATCACCGTGTGTCCGTCTCCGCCGCGGACGCCAGCGGCAACCTCTCCCGCGCCAGCGCCGACGTGCTGCCCGCCGGGGAGCGGACCCAGGTCTTCACGGACATGGGCGGCCATTGGGCGGACGCCTATGCCGCCTTCCTGTACGACGCCGGCGTCACCAACGGGGTGTCCGCCGCCGACGGCAGCCTGCTTTATCAGCCGGACAAGAACATTACCCGGGCCGAGTTCTTTGCCCTGACGGCCCGGTGGCTGGGACTGGATCTGAGCCAGTATGCCGGCGTGGAGCTCCCCTTTGCCGACAGCGCGGAGCTGCCGGGATGGGCCCTGAACGAGGTCAAGGCCATGTATGCCCTGGGCATCGTAAACGGGGCGCTGGAGAACGGGGTTTTGAAGGTCAAGGCCCTTTCCACCATCAGCCGGGCCGAGGCGATGGCCATCCTGGGACGCACCCAGGCCAAGGGCTATGCCCAGGCGGAGCTGACCTTTGACGATGCCGCGTTGGTGCCCTCCTGGGCCGCGGATTATGTCAAGAGCCTTGCCGGCCAGGGCGTGGTCAGCGGCTACAACAACCGGATCCGTCCCAATGACCCGCTGACCCGCGGCGAGGTGGCCAAGCTGCTTTACAGCATGCGGTAAGCGCCGCTGGGAAGGGGCGCGGCTGGCTTTCTGGCGGAAACGAGACAGAAGAGACGCAGAAAGGCTGTGGGGATTGCCGTCCGGGCAATCCCCACAGCCTTTCTGCCGTGTGCGGGGCGATCCGGCGCCCCTCAGTAAAAGGACGCGCCCCGGGCGCTCAGGCGGGTAACGTCCAGTTCCGCACGGAACTGGGCCTCGGCCTGCTCCGGCTCACGCATTAGGGTCTCCAGCACCTCGAAGACGAAGCAATCCCGCCCGTATCGGCTCCAGTCGTCGGCCAGGGCGGGAAGAAGCGGAGTGCCGGTGGATGCTGCAAAGGCAAAACGCTTGCGCCTGGCCGCGGGGTCGGCGGCGGACAGCAACAGGAGACGGCCGGTGGCCGTGTTCCGGACGGCGCACACGCCGCCCGTCACCTCCCGCTCCCGGTAGGAAAAGCCCCTTTCGGCGCGGCGTCTTAGCCATGGTAACCCAGCTCCCCCAGAATGCGGGCAAGCACCGCCATCCGCTCGCCCAGCAGCTCCCCATCCCGTGCCAGGGCCTGCTGGAAGAGCTGCACATCCTCGTCGATGTGGCCGTTGCGCCGGCAGACCTCCACAGTCATGGCGTCCCCCTGAAGACCTACCCGGTCGATCTGAGGATGCTCCGGATCATAGCCCTTGGGAAAGCGGTAGGCCTCCTCCTGAAAATAAAGTTGGGCGCGGCAGGCAAGGATCGCCAGGTCCAGCACCCGGTGCAGGGGCAGTTCCTCCGATTGACGGGACCATTTTTCCCCGGTATACCGCCAGACTTTGGCGGAAATGTCCACGCGGCCCCGGTCGTTCCACTGGGCCAGTCCCAGGGAGAGGCCCTTTGCGTCGGAATCGTAAGCGGAGCGGCCGTCAATGCGCCCGTAATCCTCCGCCACGACCACCGGCTTGTGCTTCAGGTTGGTTGGAATATCCATGGTCAAGACTCCTGTCAGTAAATTAGTAATTTAGTAAATTACTAGAGGAATTGTAGCACGCATAAAGAAACCTGTCAAGGGAAAAGCTGTGATTGGATCAAAGGAGGTTGCCCATCCATGGATATGACCAACAAAGAATACGGCCAATACGTCAATTCCAAATCCAAGCCCTCACCCCTGTGGAAGAATCTGCTCTGGGCCTTTGTGACCGGCGGGCTGATCTGCACCGGCGGGCAGGGCCTGCTGAATCTGTTCCAGGCCTGCGGGATGAGCGAGACCGCCGCCGGTACCGCAGTGTCGGTGACCCTCATCTTTCTGGCGGCGCTGTTCACCGGCCTCGGCCTGTTCGACAAACTGGCCAAACATGCCGGAGCGGGTACTCTGGTGCCCATCACCGGATTTGCAAACGCGATGGTCGCCCCGGCCCTGGAGTTCAAGAGCGAGGGGCTGGTCATGGGCGTAGGGGCCAAGATGTTCGTGATCGCCGGACCCGTGCTGGTCTTCGGGATCAGTGCTTCGGTCCTCTACGGCGTGATCCTTCAGCTCTTTTTCCGGGGATGAAGAAAGGCGGACGGGCGCGGGAAATTCCCGCGCCTGTCCGCTTAAATTGATTTTTCCTACAAAAAGGTATTGACAAAAATGGAGCTCGGTAGTACAATATAGCCAGAAAGGAAGGAGTGAGTCCCGTGGGCTAGCAAAGCTCATAAAAGTCATTCGGTTCTTTTCATCCCCGCGCAGCGAATCGCAGGAAAATGAAATTCCGGTTGGTATCTGTTCCGAACCCCTGCTCAATGGAGTGAGCCGCACCAAAGGAAAGCCTCAGACGCGAGAATTTGCCGAAGACAGGATCCTATAGCGTGCCGAAGTGTTACAGGAAACAGGGAACACGGGAATTTCTCCATCCTTTTGATTCCGGCGCAGCAAAATCCAGAGAAAGAAGAGGTAACGCGTAGTGATTGAACCCCAGGCTCAGGTGTAGCCCCCCGGTCACGCTGGATGGCCGGGGGGTTGTGCTGTGTCTGGGGGAACTTGCGCGGAAACCCTCCGCTGCGTGTGGGGTCGGAAAAAACAAGATCGGCAATCGGGCGCGGCCGGCCGGCCGCGCCCGATTCTGGTTTGACCCGTGCTGCAAGGCCGGGCGGATCAGAGCAGATTGAGTCCGTTGATGTCCAGCTTAAAGGTCAGCTCCAGAAACTCCGCCGCCCGGCGGCACAGGAGCATCCGCTCCAGAAAGATCTCAAAATAATCCATGACGGCGCAGAATTCCGTGTTGATGGTCAGGGACAGGGTGATGGTGCGCCGCTGCGCATCCAGCTCCAGATCCGAGCGCTCGGCGGCATAATTGACCCGGTCGTGGATATCGAAGCTCTGGTGTTCTTTATTGCGTACCCGGCTGCGGCGCACGTCGGTCTTGTCGGCCAGGATGAGGGCGGCGGCGATGGGGTTGACCGGGAAGGCGGTAGCGTCGTCGTGGTTGCCGATGGCGGTGATCACGGCGGCGGTTTGCTCCGGCTCCATTCCCATTTTGTCCAGGATGCGGAAGGCCATCACTCCGCCGGTAAGGGCATGGTCGTGGCGGTTGACCACATTGCCGATGTCGTGCATAAACCCGGCGATGCGGGCCAGCTCGGTATCCTGAGAACCGTACCCCAGCTGTGCCAGAATAGCGGCGGCGGTCTCGGCGCAGCGGGTCACATGGGCAAAGCTGTGCTCCGTGAAGCCCCGGGCCAGCAGGGAACGGTCCGCCTGCGTGATGTAGGTGCGTACCTCCGGATTCTGACGTACGTCTTCATAAGTGATGTTCATGGGGAGCGCCTCCTGTTCCAAATTGGATCGGTCACACGTCCATAGTATCGGAATTGCGCGGGTATTTCAACCGTTTTGTTTTTGCATACCAATTGGAGGAATAATACTTGACAAAATTTATCCAATATGATAAGGTAACGTCAGAACAGAAGGAGGCGGGGGTCATGCTCATCACGCGGGAAAGCGACTATGCACTGCGCCTGCTGCGCACGCTGCGGGACGGGGAGCAGTATAGCGTGGGCGAGCTGGCCCGGCGGGAGATGGTGCCCCAGCCCTTTGCCTACAAAATCGTCAAGAAGCTCTCGGCAGCCGGTATGGTGCAGGTATCCCGGGGGGCTGAGGGCGGCTGCCGGCTGACGGCGGACTTGACGCAGACCACGTTGTACGACCTGCTGCGCGCCATGGAGGAAGACAGCAACATTAGCTCCTGCATGGAGGCGGAATATGCCTGCCCCTGGCGGGCCGCGCATGGCGGCTGCTCGGTCCACGCAAGGCTGGGGGAAATCCAGCGCCGCTTGGATGCGCAGCTGCATGCGCACAGCCTGGAGGAGCTTTTGGCATGAGGGCGGGGCACCGTGCCGTTTACGTTGAATTTAGATAAAATTTATCTAATATAGGCATACCGTATGCATTGCAGAAGGAGGTTACCCAAATGTTGTTCCAGACCACACAGGACCACGAGGCGCTGCGCGCCAAGCTCCGCGCGTTTGCGGAGCGCGAGATCAAGCCCGTCGCATTTACCCTGGACCAGGGCAACCAGTTCCCGGACGAGGCGGTCAAGAAGCTGGGGGAGATGGGCCTGATGGGCATTCCCTACCCGGCGGAATACGGGGGCGCGGGACTGGACGTGCTCAGCTACGCCATCGCCGTGGAAGAACTGGCCCGGGTGGACGCAGGCGCGGGCGTCATCCTGTCCGCCCACGTGTCCCTGGGCTCCTGGCCTATCTTCGCCTACGGGACGCAGGAGCAGAAGCGCAAGTATCTGGTTCCCCTGGCCAGGGGCGAGAAGATCGGCGCCTTCGGCCTGACCGAGCCAAACGCGGGTTCGGATGCCGGCGGCACCGAGACCACCGCCGTGGACCGGGGGGACCACTACGTCCTCAACGGGGGCAAGATTTTCATCACCAACGCCCCCAAGGCGGACACCTACGTGGTTTTCGCCGTCACCACGCCCGATATCGGTACCCGGGGCATTTCAGCTTTTATTGTGGAAAAAGGCTGGAAGGGCTTTGAATTTGGCGATCATTATGATAAAATGGGAATCCGGTCCTCCACTACGGCGGAGCTGATCTTCAACGATGTAAAGGTGCCCAAGGAAAACCTGCTGGGCCGGGAGGGCGACGGCTTCAAGATCGCCATGGCCACCCTGGACGGCGGGCGGATCGGCATTGCGGCCCAGGCGCTGGGCATCGCCCAGGGGGCTTACGAGTCCGCAGTGGAGTACGCCAAGGAGCGGGTACAGTTCGGAAAACCCATTGGCTTCCAGCAGGCGATCTCCTTTAAGCTGGCCGACATGGCCACCAAGCTCCGTTGCGCCCGGCTGCTGGTCTATTCCGCCGCCGACCTGAAGGAGCGCCACGAGCCCTACGGCATGGAGTCCGCCATGGCCAAGCAGTACGCCTCCGATATCGCGCTGGAGGTGACCAACGACGCCCTGCAGATCTACGGCGGCACCGGCTACCTCAAGGGCATGGATGTGGAGCGCATGTACCGCGACGCCAAGATCACCACGATCTATGAGGGGACCAACGAGATCCAACGGGTGGTCATCGCCTCCCATATCCTGGGCAAGGCACCCAAGAGCGAGGGCGGCTCCTCCAGCCGGCCCAAGAAGCCCGCGCCCGTCACCGGCGTGCGCAAGAAGATCCTCTTCAAGGGAGACGCGCAGGAGAGCGTGGACGCGCTGGTCCAGGCGCTGAAGAAGGACGGCTACGACTTTACGGTGGGCATCCCCGCCGATACCCCCATCCCCCAGGCCGAGCGGGTGGTCTCCGCCGGTAAGGGCATCGGGCCGCAGAAGAACATGAAGCTCATTGAGGCGCTGGCCCACGCTGCCGGCGCGGCCATCGGCTCCTCCCGCCCTGTGGCGGAGACGCTGAAATACGTCTCGTTGGACCGCTATGTGGGCATGTCCGGACAGAAGTTTACCGGCAACCTGTACATCGCCTGCGGCATCTCGGGCGCCACGCAGCATCTCAAGGGCATCAAGGACGCCTCTACCATCGTGGCCATCAACAAGAACGGAAACGCCCCCATCTTCAAAAACTGCGACTACGGCATCGTGGGCGACGTGAACGAGGTCCTGCCCCTTCTGGCCGAGGCCCTTGGCACCGGCAAGAAACAGAGCGCGCCCCCCATGGTCAAGATGAAGCGGCCCCAGCCTCCCAGGGCCGAGCCCATTGGGCCCCGGTATATCTGCGGCGGCTGTGGTTATGAATACATTCCTGAATTGGGCGACGAGGACGCTGAGATCGCCCCCGGCACCCTGTTTGAAAAGCTGCCTGAGGACTGGGTCTGCCCGGAATGCGCGGAGGGCAAGCATCAGTTCATCCGGGCATGAACGCAGAAGGAGGAACGAACATGTACTGCGTACGCGAAGTGACGAAAGATCTGTATTGGGTAGGCGCCAACGACCACAGGACGACTCTGTTCGAAAATATCCATCCCATCCCCAGGGGCGTCTCCTACAACGCCTACCTCCTGCTGGATGAGCAGAGCGTGCTCTTCGACACGGTGGATTGGTCGGCCTGCCGCCAGCTGCTGGAGAATCTGGAGCACCTGCTGGGCGAGCGGGCGCTGGACTGCCTGGTCATCAACCATATGGAGCCGGATCACGGGGCCTCCATCGAGGAGCTGCTGCGGCGCTATCCCAATCTGAAGCTCATCGCCACCGAAAAGGCCTTCATGCTTATGCGCCAGTTCGGCTTCCACGTGGACGGTCATGAGCTGGTGGAGGTCAAGGAGGGGGATACCTGCACCTTCGGCGGGCATACCGTCACCTTCATTGCCGCCCCCATGGTTCACTGGCCGGAAGCGATGCTCACCTTTGACCGCGCGAATGGAGCGCTTTTCTCCGCCGACGCCTTCGGCTCCTTTATTGCTCTGGACGGCAAGCTTTTTAATGACGAGGTGGCGTTCGACCGGGACTGGCTGGACGAGGCGCGGCGTTATTTCACCAACATCGTGGGCAAATACGGCCCCCATGTCCAGAAGCTGCTGGGCAAGGCCGCGGGCATTCTGGACCAGATCAAGTTCGTCTGTCCCCTCCATGGGCCCGTATGGCGCTCCGACCTGGGCTATCTGATCGACAAATACGACAAATGGAGCCGCTACGCGCCGGAGGAGCAGGGCGTCATGATCGCCTATGCCTCCATGTATGGAAATACCGAGGCCGCCGCCCAGGCCCTGGCCGCCCGCCTGTGCGAGAAGGGCTGCACCAAGGTGGCCGTTTACGACGTATCCAATACCCACGTCTCCTATCTGATCTCCGAGGCGTTCAAGTACAGCCATATCGTGCTGGCCAGCGTGACCTATAACCTGGGGATCTATCCGGTCATGCACAACTTCCTCGCGGACATGAAGGCGCTCAACCTGCAAAACCGCACCTTCGCTCTCGTCGAGAACGGCTCCTGGGCCTGCAAGTCCGGGGACCTGATGCAGAAGTTCATTGATGAGGAAATGAAGAACATGACCGTGCTCAACGAGCGTCTGTCCATGGCCTCTTCGCTCCACGCCGACAAGGCGGTGGAGCTGGACACTCTGGCCGATGCCATCATGGACTCCATGCGCACATAAGCAGACCGGTAAAAGGGCGGGGCCCGCACATCTGTGCGGGCCCCGCCCTCAGCTTGTCGAAAAGGCTGCACGAACGTTTCCCCCCGACTTCTTGCCAAGCAGCCGGCAGAAATTTCATCAGAGGGGTCATTCCCAGGGCCGCAGCGTAAGAACAGGCGCCGGTGGCACATATTTGGTACAGACCGTGGCGGCACATCCGCCCCGGGGGAACCCGGTGTCCCTGGAAGGGACGGATTCTGATTTGCTTCCGCCGCCTGCCCGCGCCTGTGCCCGAGCGCCCTTGGGGTGCCGATGCGTGAAGGGGGAGCGCGCAAGCGCGGGATGGCCTTCTGGAGAGGCTAGAGTGCAGCCGCCCGCAGAGCGGCTCCTGGCGCGGAGATGCGGCGCAAGGAAGATTACAGCTGCTTCAGATCATACGGGGTCGTCTGGTAGACGTAGTAATTCAGCCAGTTGGTATAGAGCAGCTGGCCGGCGCTGCGCCAGCGGACCACCGGCACCCGGGTGGGATCGTCGCCGGGGAAGTAATGGGCGGGGACGGCGATCTCCAGACCCTTGTCCACATCGCGCCAGTATTCCCGGGCCAGCGTATCCGGGTCGTACTCCGGGTGGCCCAGTACGAAAAACTGCCGGCTGTCTTCCGTTTTTGCCGCGTACACCCCTGCCTCCGAGGAGGCGGCAATGAGCTCCAGATCCGGCGTGCTGCGGATATCCTGCTCCCACACCTCGGTATACCGGGAATGGGGCGCATAGAACACGTCGTCAAAGCCGCGGAACAGGGGAGAACTGGGTTTGAGTACCCGGTGCTCATAGACGCCGAAGAGCTTTTGGGGCAGAGTGCGTTTCTGGATGCCGTGATGGAAGTACAGCCCCGCCTGAGCTCCCCAGCAGATATGGAGGGTGGAGTGGACATGCGTACGGCTCCAGGTCATGATCTCACACAGCTCCGGCCAGTACTCCACCTGGTCGAATTCCAGGTTCTCCACCGGTGCCCCGGTGATGATCAGGCCGTCGAAATTCTGTTCACGGACCTGATCGAAGGTGGTGTAGAAGGAGGAAAGATGGTCCTCATCAGTATGCTGGGACTGATAGCTGGCCGTGCGCAGCAGCTCTACCTTGATTTGAAGCGGGGTGTTGGAGAGCTTGCGCAGGATCTGGGTCTCGGTGACGATCTTGGTGGGCATCAGATTCAGGATCAGCACGCTCAGCGGGCGGATGTCCTGGTGCATGGCCCGGTATTCGGTCATGACAAAGATGTTTTCGCTCTCTAATACTGCGGTAGCGGGCAGGGAATCTGGAATTTTAATGGGCATAAGGGCTCCCTCCGGTTTCTTGGATCAATAATAAAAGTAAAATAAGGGTATCATATTTGGAAGCCGACCGCAACCGGGAAACCGGGGCAAAAGAAAAACCGGGAAAAACGAAAAAAGGTGTTGACAATTGCCGCGGAAGCTGGTATTCTATCTGAGCGCCTTACGACAGGGCACTGAAACGCAAAGGAAAAGCGGAGATACCGAGCGGAACGCCGGACGGCCTTCGAATGGAATTTGAAAAAAGTGCTTGACAAAGCAAGACGCAAGTGCTAAACTAAATGAGTTCGCTTGAAGATAGGGAACAGGTTTTGAAAGAACAGAAATCAAACGTTTTTATGGGTAGAACCCTGAAAATGGCTGAAAAAAGTTCTTGACAAGCTCGAAAGAGCGTGGTAAACTAAACAAGTTCCGCTGCAAGAGCGAACGGCTTGAATGAAAGCCTGGAAGAACGAAAGTTCTGAAAAGAGGCTTGACAAGCAAAAGCGAGTGTGCTACAATGTAGCGCACCGCCGTCTGTAAAGACGACGACGCGTGCACCTTGTAAATTAAACAACGTGAAACTTGAAGCACCAGAAAAGGACGAGAAGTCCTTTCTAAGACAAGCAATTGGAATAGGAAGGCTCTTGACAAATTTCTTTGAAGCTATGATTAAG
>NZ_JANGBE010000038.1:0-35563 GCF_024462255.1 Flavonifractor sp. DFI.6.63
CCATTTTGACACCCTTTCCGCCTCTACTACGACAGGCAGATGCGAGTGTACCATATTGCATTCCTCTCAGCTGCAAACCTACATTTTTTGACCGGCGTTTTCTTACATTTTATCATTGGCGCTGACAGGAGCGGCTGGAGGCCGCCCTTCAGGCGGGGCTGTCCCCGGAGAGCGAGGAGGGCAAGGAGATTACCGCCCTCCACTGCCGGTGGCTCACCCTCACGGGGAACCGGTACGACCCGGCCAGGCACCGGGGGATCACGGAGCTCTATGTGATGGACGAGCGGTTCACCGCCTATTATGACAAACAGGTGCCTGGCTGCACCCGCTTCCTGCGGGACGCGGTTATCCACTGGGTAAGGTAAGACACAATAGATGCCTCCGGTTGTTGCCGGAGGCATCTATTTGCATCATGCTTTTCTCCGCGTCAGGAAAGCGCCCACCAGTGCCACAATCAGGGCAAAGGGGGTCAGCCGAACAAAGCCCCACTCAAAGGCGTGGATGGCCACGCCCATAACGGCGGTTTCCGGGGCGCTGTGATCCCAGCCCAGGTAGGGGCTGTTCACCACGGCCAGAACTGCGGCAACGGCCAGAATGCCCACGCACACCGCGATGAGTCCCCAGTGGAGGGCCGAGCGCCGCATGGCCTTTCTCCGGGCCAACTGCAAATTGATGATCTCCAGCTTTTCCGAGAGGGCTTTGATTTCGTCCGTCTCTGACTCCGCCACCGTCTCGCCCAACAGGGTGCTGACGGGAGTCTCCAGAGCCTCCGACAGAGCGATGAGCAGGTCGGAGTCCGGGACGGACAAACCCTGCTCCCATTTGGAAACGGTCTGCCGCACCACATTCACCTTGACGGCCAGCTCCTGCTGGGAAAGACCCTTGGATTTCCGGATGGCTTTGATGTTTTCATTGAGCATAGGGGCTCACTCCTTTCGCTCCACATTGTAGGAAAAGCGGCCCGTTGCCGCAAGCAACGCAGAGTAACACGGCTCATTTCAGCAGTTCTTTCCGCAAATCGTCCAGATATAGCCTCTGCTGCCGCTTCAGATAGCCGGGGACAAAGGGGTGCATCCACCAGTGCTTGGCATTGACAGTTTCAGTGCAATGGAGACGGGTGCCGTCCTCCGTTCCCTCGAAGGTGCCCTCCCAGGAGCCGGACATATTTCCGTTCTCCATGGTGAAGGCCCAGCGGCGGAAGGGCTCACAGGCCGTGACGGTGAAGTTTGTGGCATAGCCGCTCTTGGTGTGCTCCACGAAGTGGGCTTCGTCCAGCACCTCCACCCGGGCCAAATCGCTGCGCCAGGTAGTATGAGAAAGGTCGGTCACCACCTGCCACACCCGCTCCACCGGGCAGGGAAACTGGACGGTCACTCTGGAAGTCGGTCGGCATACGCTCACCCCTTCCTCGGTTTCTTGTTCAGTTTCAGGCCGACGCCCCGGCGGTCCGCCGCCTCCTGTAGCAGCTCCACGGCGGCCAGGGCTCGCTCCTTGATGGGCTGCGCTGCCAGTTCTGGCCGGCTGGTCAGTGCGGCCATCACAGAGCACAGATCCTCCAGAGGCAGGAGATAGACCGCCGTGTGGAACAGCGTCTTGCGGCGGCCGTCGTTGTAGTCTGCCAGAAGCGCATCCAGGATGGCCCGTTTTTCCTCCAACTGGGCAAGGTAGGCTTCCAGCCCCACCTCACGGGCCAGGGCGATGTCCTGCCGCCGGTTCCGGTGGGGCACGAAGGAGTCCCCTTCGTCGAAACCGTCGTAGCGGGAACAGGGGTACTCCGGGCACTCCCAGCAGAACGAAACGCCGCCGTGCTCCAGAGAGCATTTGGCAATGGCGCAGCTCTGGTTGCCCGCCCCGCCGCCGCAGCCGGGACAGTAGCCGCCAAGGTGCATGGAGCAAAGGCGGCAGTTCAGACCGCAGAGGGAAAAGCGGGTCTCTTCTCTGGTAAAACCTTTCATGACGTTTCCTCCCTCAGAACCACAGCGCCTGTTCCTCCCGGAACACCGGGGTGTCCCCCTGGACGTAGGGGTCATAGCGGTTTTCGTTGCAGCCGAATTCCTGCAAAAAGCAGATCTGGCCCGCCTCGTTCCAGCGGATGAGGGAGAGACCGTCAAAACTCTGGACGGTGCCGTCCGTCATGGCGCACCGGAAGGCCCATTCCACCACGGTCTGGTCTCCCTTGTGGAAATACTACCGGATGTCCCACCGCTCCACGGTGCCTCGGCCGTTCCACTCGTCAAACCACAGCTTGATCTTCCCGCTGCCGTGGTACTCCGGCCCCCAACTCTCAATATAGATGGCGTCCGGGGCGAAGAGCTCCTCGATGCCCGTGTCCTGCTTGCATAGCCACATGGAGAACCAGCGGCGGACGGCTGCCTCCCGTTTTTGCAGAAGCTCCATGTCATATCCTCCTTACCGGCTGCCGGATGACGGTTTTCAGCATTTCCGGCTGGGTGCGCCGGGCGTCGCTCAGGTAAATCTCGTGGTGGAAGCGACCCTGGCTGAAATCAAACGCATAGCCCTGTTCCGCGGCAAACGCCTCCATGGCCGCCACGGTGGCGGGTTCGTCGTCATAGGGGCCGATGTGCATACACTGGACGCACAGCCCCTCCTCCCAGGAGAAGAACTCTACCTTGGAGAAATCCCGCTGCTTTTTCTCCGCAGCTTCCCGGATGGCCCAATCAAAGACCTCTTTCGTCACAAATTCCGGCAGGCGAATGAGGGAGATCCACCGGGACTCCGCCTTGCGGGTGTAGTCCACGCCACAGATACCCTCCTGCCACCAAAGTCCCTCCAGGGGCGGCACCACATAGTCAAAGTAGCCCTCCAGACGGTGCTGTCCCAGTTTGCTCATTTTAATGGTGAAGGCCACCGCATAGAGCAGCTCCAGAGCCTGCTTGTAGGCTCCGCCCTCCTCGTTTGGGTCGCCCTGGCCCCGCACCGCCAGGAAGTTCATGGCGGGCACGGTGACAATGCCCGGCGTTTTTGGCAGCAGATAAAATTCCTTGTACTCCTTCTTGTAGTCAAAGGCCATGGTCATTTCCTCCGTTTTTGGGGCTGTGCCTGAAGGGCCAGACAGGTGAGGCGGGTGAGGGCGGTCATGGTGTCCCGGTCGTCCACGTCCTCCACCCAGAGGTAATCCCTGGCCCCTTCGTAGGGCGCGGCCTTGGGCAGATTGGGAAAGGCGGCCTCGCCCGCCGGGGTGACCTTTACAAACAGCTGATCGCCGCAGATGACGGCGAAAAACACGCCGTCACAGTAGAGGCCGTATTCGCCGAACATCTTCCGGCTGCGGATGGCGCCCGCCTGGCGCAGCTGCTCGGCCACATAGTCCACAAAGTCCTGGTGAGAGGCCATGTCAATCCCTCCTGTAACGATAGGCCAGTGTTTCGGTCAGTTCTCTCAACTGCTCCCGCAACTCCTCCGGCTCCAGCAACTCCGCCTTGTCTCCGAAGGTGAGCACCCAGCTGAGGACGCTGTCGGCGTCGGGAAAGCCGCCGGTAAAGCGCAGCCGGCCGGCCGGTTCCACGGTGAAACGGTCCGCGCCGTACTCCTCCACCAGCCGCCAGCGGCAGGATGGCTCAAAGAGGACGGTGACCTGGTATTTGATTGGGAAGATCCGCTCCGGCTCCAGGTCGGGCAAGGTAGAGGATCGAGGTTCAAAGGGTTCCCCGGCGGCCAGGTCCGTCGTGCGGTTCAGTTTGAACAGGCGGAAATCCTCTCGCATCCGGCACCAACCCCACACATACCAGGTGGACCAGTGGAACACCAGGTAGTAGGGCTCCACGGTGCGCACCGATTCCCCCTTGGGGGAGAAGTAGGTAAAGCGGATGGTGCGGTGCTGCTCAATGGCACCCTGGATCCGTTCAATTTTGGGCGGCAGGCTGGTCTTGTACCAGGAGGAGAGGTCGATGAGCATGTGGGCGCCGCCGCTCACCAGTCCGCCCGTCCCGGCGGACAGCTTTTCCATCAGCTGGGCATAACGCCGGGTGCCGCTGACGCTGTCCAAGCTCCTGAGGCCCGCCAGGATAGCCTGCATCTCCGGTGCGGTGAGCACCGTCCGATCCACCCGGTAGCCCTCCATGATGGAGATGCCGCCGCCCGCACCCTGAGCGGTGGCAATGGGGATACCCGCCCGACACAGGGACTCAATGTCCCTCTGGATGGTCCGGCGGGATACCTCGAACTGTTCTGCCAGCTCCGGGGCAGTGATTTTCTCCCGTTGGAGCAAAATGGACAAGATACCAATGAGCCGCTCCATCTTCATGGAATGCACCGCCTTTCTGGATTCTGTCTGCATTATACCCTAGGAACAAGACAACTGTGTGTCATATTTCTTGAAGAATTGCAGAGAGGCATATCCTATGGTATCATAGCTCCATCAAGGCTGTCAGGCGGAGGATGAATCACCCATGGAAATCAGAAAAGTGGAGACAGACAAAAAGAGATATCTCGATTTCCTGCTGCTGGCCGACGAGCAGGAGGACATGGTGGACCGCTATCTGGAGCGTGGGACCATGTATGTGCTGGAGGACGACGGCGTCAAAGCGGAGTGTGTGGTGACCGACGAGGGAAACGGCATTCTGGAGCTGAAAAATATCGCCGTGGCGCCCGCCGCGCAGGGCAGAGGCTATGGGAAAGCCTTGGTGGACTTTCTCATCCGGACTTACACAGGGCAGTATGCGGTGCTGCAGGTGGGCACCGGAGACAGCCCCTCCACCATCCCTTTCTATGAATCCTGCGGCTTTCGCAGACACCATCTGGTCAAGAACTTTTTTACTGACCACTACGACCACCCCATCTACGAGTGCGGGGTGCAGCTGGTGGACATGGTATATCTGCAAATGGAACTGAGCCCGTAGGCATATCAGTTTTTAACAAGCTATAAACAAAGAATACCGCCCGCCGACATACATGCACGGATGTTCAGCGGGCGGTATCGGATCAATCAGACTGCTGGCAGTTCCACTCTTTTTTCAAAATGGCATACTGCACGGTGTTTTCATACCTGGGGGTACCGTCGGGATTGTTCACGAAGGAGATGAATTCCAGGAACATGCCCTCCCGGCGCATGCCCAGCTTTTCGCACAGGTGCTGACTGGCAAGGTTGTAGTCCTCGGTATAGGCGTAAATGCGCCTTGCGCCCTTTTGGGAAAAGAGATAGTCGAAGAAGGCCTGGGCCGCCTCGAAGGCGTACCCCTTGCCCTGGTAGGCCTCGTTCAGCATCCAGCAGGGGCTGAAGGTGTCCCGCACGGCGTCCTCACCCGAGTGGGGCTCGCCCGCCTCCGGGTAGGCGTCGATCTCCCCGATCACCTTGCCGCCCTCCTTCAGGGTGATGGCAAAGTAGTACTCCGTCTCGCCCAGGCGTTTTTTCATTTCCGCTTTTGCCTCGTCCAGGGAGTGCAGCTTCATGCTGGCAAAGCAGTTGACCGCTGGCTCTTTCAGATACTCATAGACATCCGCCGCATCCGCCTCCAGAAAGGGGCGCAGGATCAGCCGTTTTGTCTCGATCACCATATTTCGTTACCTCAATCAAATAAAATAGGGTACAGCGGCGCATGTCTCCGCAGGCTATTGTTTTCACCAGTGCAGTTCGCATTTCCCGGAAGCACTGTGAAACTTCCACTGCAGATAGTATCGACTGGTTTGCCCATCCAGATGGATCGACTGGGTGGGATTTTGACTGCTGAGTTTCAGGAGCGGCTGCTTGTTCTGATCCAGCAGCAGGACTTCCGCCTCACCTTTGGTCAGCCGGGCATCCAAGGCAAACGCGTAAATTCTGTTTTCATAAAAGCGCCCCATGTGCCTGACCCATCCGGTGCAGGCATCCAGTTTCACTTTGTCTACGGCTTTTCCGGGCAGGAACACAAACACAATCGCTTTGATATATTTCGTGGCCGCAATCGCGCCCCAATAGTAAGGCAAGCCCTTAAATTTCATGTGCCCGTCCTCCTGTATCTCAGGCCCCTGCCTGTCATGGGATTATCTTGAACGAAAAGCGCTGTAAAATTGAAAAAATCCGTCAAAATCACAAGATTTTGACGGATTTTGGTCCGAGTGGGGAGACTCGAACTCCCGGCATCTTGCTCCCAAACGTGTGTCGGAACTTTCAAACAGCACTCTGCCGCCCTCTTTGGCCCTTTCCGCCGCTCCGGCAATTCCTCTTTGACACTCTTTTGCCCTGCGTGTTTCAAGCAAAACTTTCGCCTTTTGGGATGGGTGTGGGATTGGATTCTGTATATTAAAAGATGTTCCGCCCGGTTTGAGGGGCGATGACAGGCCAATCACCTCAGAGCAGAGGCGCAGAAACTGCGCCGCATAAACAAAGAATAAGGCACTCTTTACAAGTAGCATGGAAAGTTAACTCATTTTACCATGCCGCCGCACAAAAGACAACAAAGGCATACACGGGGCGATAAAGTAGTGGCTATTTCTCTCTTTCTGTGATATTGTTCTGTTACCGAAAGGAGGCGACGATATGCAGAAAGAAACTAACCTCACGGTAGGCCGGTGGTGCGACCGCTGGTTCTGCGAGAACCAGGGCAGATGGAGCGGCAGCACCGTGGGCGGATACCGCAACCTGATCTACCGCCACATTCTCCCCAGAATCGGGGACATCCCGCTGGCGAAGTTGACCGAAGACACCGTCACCAGCTTCTATGACAGCCTGGAAAGCCAGGGGCTCAGCGCCAGAAGCGTCTGGTGCGTCCATCTGCTCCTGCGGCGCTGCATGGATGAAGCGGCCCGTGACCAGCGCATCCCCTACAACCCGGTACGGCTCTGCCAGGAGCCACAAGCGGAAGAATATAAAACAGCCCCTTTGCGCCTGGGGCAGCTCCAGCGGTATCTGAATGCGGCGGAACAACTGGGCGCACTCCCTCTCATCTACACAGGACTATCCAGCGGCCTGCGGCAATGTGAACTCATCACTTTGTCGTGGGCCGATTTTCATATCCGCTGCCGATACATCCTCAAGGGACAGCGCCTGCTGACTCTCAACAGCAAAGCGGAACATCTTCTGGGACGGATGCCGGAAATCGGCTTCTATGTGTTCCTCAACCCCAAGACCGGAGCGCCGTATCAGCTCCACGAGTTCTACTACCTGCACAAGCGTATTCTGAAACAAGCGGGGCTTCCGTGGATGGCCTTCCGGAATCTGCAGCGCCAGTGTATGGAGGTGGGGATATGACGCTGAAAGACTATATTCTCCGCTGGCAGAAAGTCTACGACAAGAACCAGAGCCGCCCAACCACATACGCAGCTCATGGTTATATCTTCAAAAACCACATTCTCCCCGGATTAGGGGACATACCGCTCTCTGAATTGACCGTAGAGCAGGTGGGAGATTTCCTGGAGGAGCGAAAACGCTTTGGCGGTCATCGCCCGGAAAGCCCCGAATATCCAGGGTTGGGGGAGCATACCATGCGGCACATCCACCGCCTGCTCCAGCAATGTCTGGACCAGGCAATCCGGGATGGGCTGATAGCGGACAACCCCGCCCGTGCGTTTCACTATCCAAGGCCAAAGAAGGTCAGCGCCAATATGCTGACGCCAGCAGAAGTGGAGGACTATCTGGATGCGGCGGAGCGGTTGGGCCACCTCCCCATGTTCCTGCTGGCGCTGACAGTGGGACTTCGGCAAGGAGAACTAATCGCCCTAAAGTGGAGCGACCTGGATGTAAAAGAGCGGACGCTGACCATCTCCGAGAAACGCGCCGTGGAACGACGGGAACTGGTGGAGTACGAAGGCGGCACCAGGATAGTCAGCCTGACCCCGGAAGCGGTTGAACTCCTGCACCTGGAGCACGCCAAGCATCCCAGCAGTCCGCTTATGTTCATGCACCCGGCCACGCAGAAGCCCTATTCACCCCAGATGGTGCGCCGACTGCACAATGAGATCATCAGAGAGGCTGGGCTGGATCACATCCGGTTCGCGGATCTCCGGCACACCTGCGCCGTCCTGTCGCTGAAAAACGGAGTGGACGCGAAAGAGGTTTCTCAGATGCTGGGCCACTTCAGGATCGCAATGACGCGGCAGAACTATGCACCATACCTGGCCCATACTGCCGCCAAAAGCGAAAGCACGCCCAATGAAGCATCCACGGAAGATCTTAGGGAAGCGGCAAATATTCTGGATAATCTTCTGAAATTCTGATGGATATTCTGCGGAAGGTGTGGTATATGTTTGGGTCACAAGGAGATGATGACGATGGAAAACAAACTGCTCAAAGAGCTGTATGATTGCTTTTATGTCCGCCCGGAGCTTGACGAACAGGAGAACGAAGTGGAGGAGTGCCACAAAGCGTTGATTGCGGCCCTGGAAAAACCAGAAAGCAAGCTGGTGCTGCGGATCATCGATGCCCAGGACTCTATTAGAGAACAGACCTCCCTCGACAGCTTTATCGCCGGCTTTGAGCTGGCTTGGAGGCTCTCAATAGAACTGCAAAATGACGAAAACGAGCGCTCTGCCTCCTGCCAAACCAGGAGGGCAGGCGCTCGTTTCGCATCTGAGGAGGAACCAGAATGAAAAAACAAATTGCCATAGCCTCAGCGATTACCGCCAATTTCGCCCTGCGGGCCACTGTGTCACCGCAAAACATAGTGGGCAAGAAGCACCAGCATCAAGCCCAACACACACGGTGGACGCGACCCAGGAGACGTTTCTGGAGCTGCCAGAACCAGCGGTACTGCAGGCACATGGGCCGACGCAAAAACTGAGCCACATAAACAAAGAAATAACTGCAGAAGTATACGGAGTGCTCCTGCCATCATAGAAATTACAGGGAGTCTTTCTGAGAAAAACCAAGAATCGTGCGAATGCACGATTTTCTTGCGCATTCCTGCTGAATATGCTATCATTATATACAACGCTGTCAGGTGTTGGAATAGATCTTGACGGCATGATCGCATAAACCAAATGCTCTGCCGAACGGCAGGGCATTTTTTTCTATCTGGAGGAATCTTCTTATGGCAGTCAGTTATAAAAAACTTTGGAAGCTACTCATTGACAAAGATATGAAGAAGAAGGACCTGTGTGCAAAAGCAGGAATTAGTCCTGCCTCGGTTACAAAAATGGGAAGAAACGGGCATGTAACCACAGAGATTTTGCTAAAAATATGCACAGCCTTAGATTGTCAAATCGAGGATATTTTAGAAATTGTGCCGGATAAAGAATCGTCCTGAAAAATGGACTTTTATTGTGAGAAAATATTATGTGGGCAGATGTAAATATATACTGCTTGTATAAGGAAGCGAGGCTTGCTCCATGGCAAAACTGATTGGAAGCGCACAATCCACTAACTTTGGAGAAAATTTGTTTATACGCAAAGCCCAGGAGTTTTTGGACGATCAGTACATCATTTACTGGAATCGTCAAATATATGGCCGTGAGTTTGATGTCTGTATCCTTATGCCAGGAAAAGGCATTCTGGTTGTGGAATTAAAGGGGTGGCGTGAAGAAAATATCCTTCGCATTGAGAATAGTGATACCATTATAATCAAAACAAACGAAGGAGAAACTCTTGCTACGCCACAAAAGCAAGCGCGCGGATATCGTTTTGCAATTGAGAGGCATATACGTCAAAATACAGGTAAGTTTCCATTAGTATTTCAAATGGTCTGCCTTCCCCAAGTTTCTAAGGATTTTTATCACAGAAAAAGGCTGGATGTGGTTTTAGATGAGTCATTCACCATATTGAAAGAGGATTTGGAGGATACATCTTCTTTCTACAAAAAAATTGATCAGGCATTATCAGAGGCCTTTCGCTGGAAAAGAGATCCGTTTGATTCAAAGACCATGTTGGAAGTTCGCAATCTGTATGAAACTGATATTAATCTGGATGAAGATGACGAATCTGAAATTGGAAAAGAGCAGGTGCATTCTTATCATCAGCATGATTATTCTCGCTTTTATTACTTCTCCGAAGCTGATGAATTGAATGGCAATGTCATCGAAGACATCAAAGTTCAGTATATGTACGGTTGCAAGCTATATTGTGTGTTCTCGAAGAAAGAGCAAATGCTATTTGTACTTAATGCTCTTGATGTAGCACTTACACAAAAAGGATTAGTACGGAATCGGGATAATATCGAAATCGCATTTGACGAACAGAAAAGCCATATTCCGCCTGCTACTTCCGTTAATGATATGTTCATGGGCTTTCACTGCTCCATGAGCGTATTGAGTGAGCCTTTTGGCAAGAATACTACTTCCTTTGTGATCCGTAATGGAAAATATAACCGTTCTCAAGAATCTATTCTCAAAAAGCTTAGCGAACAGAGCCAGTTTAATTTTGAGCAATATGAAGTTGAGCACGCTTCGCCGAAAAAGAACATTGTAATTCGCGCCGGTGCAGGTACTGGCAAAACCTACACGATGATTTCTCGTATTGGATTTATTTGCTATACCCAAAATGTCCCGCTGCGGAAAATGGCTGACCGTATTGTGATGATCACATTTACAAATGAAGCTGCGGATCAAATGGAGGAAAAACTCAAGACATACTTCAGGAATTGCTACCTGGTAACCTCCAACCCTGATTACCTGGAGATGGTGTCCAGAATTGAACACATGCAGATTAGCACGATTCATTCCTATGCGAAAGACTTGATTGCCCAGATGGGCACCGCATTTGGCTATGGAATCGACTTGAGCATAACCTCCAGCGAATTTTATCGCCGCAAAAAAATTACAGATCTACTTGATGAGTATATCTATCAGAAAAGAATCGAATACGGAAACGACTATACAGATAAGCTGGGGATGCCTGTTTACGCTATACGTGACAGTATTCTTGATTTCATTGGAAAACTGCATAATAAAAGTGTCGATATCAAAACTATTGAGCCTCAAGATTTCGGAACCCTTTTGAATAGCGAGGGCCACGGTGAATTGCATGAATTACTGGCCAGCGTGATCCCGGCTGTTGAACAAGAATATCTGGGGGAACTTCTGGAAAATAACAAAATCCACCTCAGTTCTATGATGTCTATCCTTAATCGATTCATCAATGATCCAGACAGTGAGAGCAGAATCAGAGATTTAAAAATAGATAAAGGTGCTCAGCAGTTTATGTTTGTTGATGAGTTTCAGGATACAGATGACTCTCAAATTGAATCTTTGCTGCGGATTGCCCAGGTGCTTGACTATAATCTATTCCTTGTAGGCGATATTAAGCAGTGCATTTACCGTTTTCGTGGCGCAAAAGAAAAGGCTTTTGACCAATTAGGAATTGACAAAAATCCCGAGAAGTGGTTGGAGTTTTCTTTGCGGCGAAACTATCGCACGGATAAGTATTTGCTGGATATTTTTGACCGTTCTTTTGCTGCATGGGGTGAAATGGATGAAGAGTTGCTTACCTACGATGCAGCCAAAGATAAACTAATCGGCACAAGAGACTATAACGGGAAATACTTGGCCTCCAAGAGCCGGTTCTACCGGCGACTTCCGGCAGCAAATGAAGAGATGCGGATTCCCATTCTTGTTAAGGAGATTAAAAGAATCCAGAAACGCATTCAATACGAAGAGAGCCACGGAATGAAGCTTTCCGCAAAGGAAAAGAGCATTGCGATCCTGGTTCGTGAAAACTGGCAAGCTGATATGATTCGTACTGACTGTGCCAAGCTTGGAATCAGCGTACATACCAACACGGGCGGGGACTTATATATGTCCCAGCCTGCTATGGACATGCTCACTTTGGTCAATGCCCTGGTTCATTTTGACGAAGCTGACTATCTTTACAACCTCGTAACCTCAAATTTCTTTAATCTGGATATCCCCAAATCCAACCTCTATGAGATACGTATGAAGATTCGTAACGGAAAATGGAGGGCGAAGGCAGACGAGAAAGAACAGGTGAATTACCTTATTAATTTTATGAATCTGATGCTTGCGAACACCGTTGATAAGAATAACAGATGGGAATACATTGTTGCAAGCCTTAGAACACAGCCCGTTCTTCAGGCCATCCGCAAGGTGTACAGCACTCTTGAACCCTGGAAACACTTCAGCGACAATCCTTGGAAACAGCATTACTATCAGCTGAATGTTGATTTGTTGTTTGAGCAGCTCATCAACGCTTGCAATGTAGATCGACTTACTATTAACACGTTGCAGGAGCATCTTTATAATAGCATCATTTCTCAGGCCTCTGTCGATAGTCGAACTCCGGCCAGCAATGAGGAAGAGTCTACCATTCAGTGTATTACAGTACATAAATCGAAGGGACTTGAATATGGCCATGTAATTCTGCCGTTTTGCTCTGCTTCCATGGATTTTATCAAAAGGACGCAGTTACATATCAGCACGACCAAGTACCAGGGCCGATATCGTATTGGTTATAGCATGAGTGTGGGTAATTCCGGTCAAACTGTTCAAAATGATTTCTATGATGAAGTCATTGAGAAGTCTGAAAAAGCTCGGGAGGAAACTCGCATCCTCTATGTTGCTATGACAAGGTCGATTCGCTCATTCTCCTGGGTGGAAGTTCAGGGGAAGCAGAACCTATCTTGGCAGAATCTCATAGAAACAGAGGTGTAAGAAATGCCGTTCAAAATCTACACATATGAAGACCCTTATAAGTTAGATAAAGCGGATTTCTGGGATGAGATTTCTGCCTTGCCACACTTCTGTAGTGCAAGAACCCTTGTAAATGGCCTCAAGGATGTTTTGGGTGATCAAATTGAGGGTTTGATTTGTCCATTGGATGAACTGGTCAAACACGAAGATGTTTATATGCAGTGGACGGATAATATCAGCCTTCGGATTCAACAGTATAGTGCTTTCTCAGCAGTGTTCAAGAAACTGTTAGAGAAACGGAAAATCAGCAAGCCGTTCCACATGGCTTTGGCTCACAATCAAAATCATTTTCTTGAAGCTGTCCGTCTCTTCATAGAATTGGATATCGGTGCATCTGCTGTTGATGCAAGCAAGGGAAACACGGAGCAACGGCTCTTTGTCTATATGCTGAAGCAAGCACAGCAAAGTTCGCTTTTCCGGTTTCCAGAAACTCCTTGCCGTGAAAAGCTCAAAGAAATCGTTGTGTCTCTTGCAAAAAAGGAAGTTGAAGAGTGTACTGGAACACCACAGGAAGTAAAACGTTGTGAAAGAGCTGTCGGTATTACCAAAGCGCAACCCTTTGACAGCATTGTGGTTCACGGTGTGCATCAGTTTACGCCGGTACAGCTCCGGCTTTTACTTGCTATGGAAAAGATGGGGATAACCATCATCTTTTTGTTCAATTATCAGAAGAAGTATTCCAAAATTTATTCCTCCTGGAATGAAATCTATGGTTGCTTTGAAGTTCCTGTTCACCATGATACCGCTGTATGTGAATATGAGCTCCCCACAATGCAAAATCCCAGCAATGCCCTGGCCTGCGCAATAGGCGAAATTTGCGAAGATAGAAACGCAGTAGGCGGTCCGTTACTTAGAAAATGGCATAAGCTGTACAAGAGTGTTCAGCTTATGGAATTTGCGAACATTACGGAGTATGCACATTTTGTTTCCAATCACTTTGATGCGGCGATTCAGCGATATTCTGAATCGCGTAGTGTCATGGAGAGAGGCAATGATGTATGGAACAATGCGGCTGTTCTCCGACATTTGGATGAACAAGTATACACAGCAAACAAAGATGTTCACACCTTGCTTAAAATCTACTATCCTGAATACGCCAAAGATCGTCACTTCCTTTCCTACCCCATCGGACAGTTCTTCTCTGCGATTTACCGTTTGTGGGACTATGAGCACAGACAGATCATTTTCGATATCAACGCTATAAAAGAGTGTTTGTCTTCCAATATCCTCAGTGTAGCTCCAGGAGAAGTACTGCTGCGGACCTTCTACAATGTTGCAATTCTCTTTGAAAATGTGACAACATACGAGGAATTTCAAAGCAAGATTATTGAGGGCTATGCCAAAAACTATGATAAGCTGGCGGCAACACCGGGTACGGATACACTTTCCGAACTGAAAAATCTATCCGTTTACAACAAGTACAAGGTTGCAAAGAAAGACTTACTTACGCTCATTCGGGCAATTGAAGAGATCAATGAGATTGCTACCTATCTGTTTGCTCTGGACAATTCTCGTGAGGATTTCATCAATTTTGGAAAGCATTTCCGCAACCTCGAAGAGTTTCTCAAACAGCGTGAGTTAGCTCTGGCCAATGAGCAAGAGCGAGCCTTGATTTCGGATCTACAACTGCGCCTCGATAAAATAAAGCCGGAAAACTCTACCTTCTCCGGTACATTTAGAGATTTGCAAGAAGGACTATATTATTATTTGAAGCAAAAGAACGATGAAGATCAAGGCGTAGACTGGATTGTAAAAAACTACGAGCAGATTGACGGCGATATTCTACAGAGCAAACGTCAATTTGAGAAAGAGCAACGTAAAGTTTACCACTTTGCATGTGTATCGGATCGCGACATGAATATGAGTGTCAACGACCAACTCCCGTGGCCTCTCACGGACGAGTTTATTCGTGCTGCTTATTCCCCCATTGATCTGCAGTTTCAGGTGTACTACACCGCATTGGGTGAACGTAGCAATTTTCTTAGATATGCTCTGTTT
Organism: Flavonifractor sp. DFI.6.63; assembly: GCF_024462255.1. Lineage (NCBI taxonomy): Bacteria > Bacillati > Bacillota > Clostridia > Eubacteriales > Oscillospiraceae > Flavonifractor > Flavonifractor sp. DFI.6.63. The sequence goes on from NZ_JANGBE010000038.1 coordinate 14,572, forward strand.
TACGGTCTGTGCTACAATCGCTGTGATGTTCGGCTCAGCTATGTGAGGCAGTATGGTGACGAAACAACGGAACCTTATGCTTTACTGTCCATCTTGGGATTATTACCTAAGGCTGATCTGATTGAACGCGTCAATAAACCTGTTCCATTTTCAATATCCGTTGGACAAGATGTGACCAAGGGTGTTAAATATGACCGATATCAAATGATGGATATGTTTTTATGCCCGTATCGCTTTTTCTTGGACTATGTAATGGAAGATGGCCCGGTTATACAAGGAAATTTCCTGTACCAAAAATATTTTGAGAATCTACTAATTGAAGCAGTTTGGAAGCGAATTGGAAAGCAAAATCGCTCAGACGTGATGAAATTTTTACCCAAAATTTTGGCGCAGGAGACTCAAAAACTTGAACCCTACTTTAAGTTTTGGAAATCAACCGAGATTTTAGACCTTAGAGCAAGAGCAAAGAATTACCTTGTCCATGAAATAATTACAGAAGATCATGGAACAACTGTAAAGCCCTACGATCCTTCCCACATGCAGACGCGAAAACTTTTTGGGACGGCTCTATTTTCTGTTGATATCTCTGAAGTTGAAATAAAAAACCCATATCATGAATTTGAAGCGCTTACAAGAAGAGACGGCTGGAAAAAGATTTATTCACTCCGTAAGCTGCCAAAACCAGAGAATCAAATACCGGTCGATACTCTTCGTGGCGAAACTAAAAATTATCTCAACCAGACATTTGGAAAAGGTAAAACAGCGATTCCCTCTGATTGGTGCATTTATTGTGTGCATAGAGGAAATTGCATGGAATCTTTCTTGTGTAGCCAAATCAGCATGTCCAGCTCCAGGAATGAACCTCGAAGCAATTGGGAGTCCCATACAAACACCTCTGCCAAAGCTTTGCAGCCTCCCGTTTTGGAATCTCCAACAGTGAATATAGAAGAACCCCTTGTTTTGAAGCCAGTTACGCATGGGGCACTGGCTACCGATGCTACCCATGACGAGGCTGAAAATGCTGTTTCTGCATCATCTCCACCCGCCATTCCTGATCCTACGGTCGAGAATACATCTTCCGAAGGCAAAGTTGCGCCAAACGAGTGGGGTAATTTTGAGCAAATACTAAAGACCATTCAAGAAATGGTAGAAGGCAACCGCCAGGAAATCCAAAGCCTTAAAGGCGAGCTTACCTCGAGAAAAAGCCGCCGTGAGGATACCACTCGCATTGAGGCTCGCTTGGCAGAGGAAGAACGTAGAAGTCAGGAGCTTCTGGACAAGCTTACAGAAACAGAGGATCGACTGGCCACAACAGAGGCCCAGAACCGCGACCTCTCTCATACTGTCAAAACACAGGATGCACTACTGGAGAGGAAACGAGCACTTGAATTCACAGAGGATGAACTGGAAGAGTTACACAGGTATTCTACGATAATTGTGTTTGACACATGCTCGATTATGAATTATCCGAACCTACTCGATGGGGTAAATGATGGTGAGCTTGTTGTAGTTCCCAAGGATGTAAACAATGAACTCGAACACCATAAGACCCGTTTCGGCGCGGATGAGCGAAAAATCAAAGCGCAGCGGGCTATATCAGCAATCTTTAACTACAAGCGGTATTTCCCGCTTACTTACGCTGAAGGTTTGACTGATTTGGTGCCCAATGTTTACCATGCAGATACCGGAGAGAAGGAACAAAACGACAATATGATTTTGTCTGTGGCCCTCCGATATAAGTGCTATACGGATATTCCTGTCATTTTTATTACCGATGATAGAAGCCTTTCCAATAAGGCGTCCGGCGAGGGGCTTGAGGTATGGACAGCAAAGGACTTCCTCACTCCACCCGAATCCTCGTTTGAGGATGTGTCTCAGGCGGTTGTGAGCGCAGAAACAGTAGTAGGTGCTGAGCCAGCTGAAAGCAACGAAGCAACGCAAATCACAGCAGAGAAAACAAGTGCGGTTGCAGAAGCTGAGAGACGGGCAAAAGCCCAGGAAGAATACCTTGCCCAAAAACTTAGTCAGAAGGTACTTCACTTAGAGGCAAGTCAGATTTCTGTTTTACAGAACAATGGAATTAGAACGCTTGCTGATTTTATGGCCCAGACCGAGAGCAGTTTTGCGGGCCTGAAAGTCAAGAAAGGTGTTCCTTTTACTGCAAGATTTCTAAAAGAACAAGAGCGTATCAAGCGTAAACTCGAAAATCTATAACACCGCAAGAGGCTACCATGCAGCATTAGTTTCTTGCTTAAGCTGAGAAAGGAGAGCTGCGTATGTTGGTAGGATGTTACTATCGCTGTCCCATCGTCGTTGAAGAAGGTGACAGAGATCATCCCAGGTTTTATGTCCTTGCTCAGCTTGTCGAGTATAACGAAATTGCCGATGCAGTCAAGGTCGAAATGCACGATCTATTGGGCAGCAGGCAGTACTATGGGGATTTATTTCAGCACAATGTGTTCTTTTCTCGAGCGGTGACTCGTTGCGAAGCCTGTCCGGGTGGTGCTGTTGAAGGGCGTTGGGGGCGAGGCACAATTGTGTCTCGCGCCTCTGAACCCTATTCTGAGGACGAACCCTACCGGTATTGGATTAAACTGCCAAATGGACGGCATGTCAAGGAGTGCGAAACGGAACTCAAGTTTGATTATTCGCAGATGAACTTCGCGCCTGATAAGCAGCTCCGAGCCTATGAGTTCCAGCACCCCACTTGGTTCATCAATCATCTCAAGGTAAGCAAAAACCTTCACCTTGTAAACAACGCAACTTATGGTTTCCATGTACTTGCCGGCTGCCGAGCTTTTCTGCTCCCGCACCAGATAAGCACGGTGGCCCGTTGCTTTGAAACCACACCTGTCCGTTATATGCTGGCTGATGAAGTCGGCTTGGGCAAGACAGTCGAAGCATGTTCTATTCTTAGTATACTGGCCAGTGAAAAGAAGGATCTCCGGGTACTTATCATTGTCCCCGGAGCATTAGCGAGCCAGTGGAAAAACGAGTTACACTACAAATATGGCCTTAATGCGGCTATTGCCTCGCCTCGTGCCCAGATTTGCTTGCTTCCTATGGAGGATATAGGAAAATCGTTATTGATTCTTTCTATGCCCTGGGATCTCGCTATTGTAGATGAAACACACCGACTTCTTGCCAACGATACTTGGTACAACCAAGTGCAGAATCTCAGCAGGAAAGTAACACATATTTTGCTCTTGTCTGCAACTCCTATCCAGGACAGAAACGAAGAGTATCGTCGTCTGCTTGCACTACTCAATCCAGAGCAATATGAAGCCATGTCTGCTGAACACTTTTCCTGGATGGTAAAGCGACAAAAACGTATCCAGAAGTCCGCCAATCTTCTTTTGGGATATTTGGAGCGCTATGACGGGTACACAGAAATCGTCTTAGACGACCTGAATGGTATCGTAGAAACACTTGAAGATGCAGCCCTGGAGAAGATGGTCAAGGACATTGATCTTAGCGCGGCAGATCAAGGGCTTTCCAAGGTTAAGCAAGCTTTAGCGTATATTTGCGAGAATTACAGGATCGAGCGAAGAGTGATCCGAAATCGACGCCAGTTGATTTCCGAAAAGATGGCTCGTCGGACCTTGTGTGCTATCCCGTATTCACCGCTGTCTCTCAACGAAAACTATAATGAGATAGGAGCAATTCAGAACACTCTCGCCTATCTTGCTGATAACGGCGGAGATGACGAAGAATATGTGACCCAAACTGCAATTCCTCTTCTTTCTGCGTTGTTTAGCAGCCCGTGGGCATTTGAAGACACCCTGCATAAGCTCAAAATTAGTGACGGGATATTGCTGGACAGCGCAGCCGCGTGGAAACGCCAAGCGGAGAATGAGCATAGTTTGGTGAATGTCGCTCTTGATGAAGATCCTGATCTCATCAAAGGCCGCTTAATGACTGCCATGAACTACATTGACCAGGAGACAGATATCTTGGACGATGAAACCTGCAAACTGGTCGTATTTACAGCGCACAACGCTACACTTGTTCAATTTCTGAAATTGTTCAACACGCGATATGCCGATATGGGGATTCATGCGGTGGCGTTTGGCAAACACATGGATCGAGATGAACTTGAAGACAGTGTATATGCCTTTCAAAATAATCCTGCGTGTCGGGTAATCATCTGTGACGAAACCGGTGGTGAAGGCCGAAACTTCCAGAACGCCTCCCAGATTATCCATCTTGATTTGCCGTGGAATGCCAATGCACTTGAACAGCGTATTGGCCGCTTAGACCGGTTGGGGCGTGACCCCAACATGGATGTTTTGTCTGTTGTACTTTATGCAGATACTTCTGTTGAGGAGCAGCTCTTCCACATTTGGAAAGACGGCATGAAGCTGTTTGAGCAGTCCCTGAGTGGCCTTGAAATCATCACGGGGGAACTAAACGAACTGATTGTTGATGCTCTGCTGGATGATTACTATACCGGCCTTACTAATGCGTTTGATGATATTCTGGATCAAGCAGAAGAAATGCGGGAAAGCGTTGAGGACGAGCAGGATTTTGACCTTGGAGCCACTTTGTATCGTCCCTTGTCCCAGGGGATTGATAATGTTCTCGGTATTTACGCATCGGAAGATGACAATCTCTTTGCCACAGCCATGATGGGCTGGGGAAAACAGGCTGGTCTTTCCCCGGAAAAGCCTACCAGTTCTGGCTTGATTGAGTTCAGAGAAAGCACTTTCAGCGTAAATGCGGCAAGGCAGTCTCTTTTCATTCCTCCTGAGTGGGATAAATATACCAATTCCTCCATTATGAGAAGAGAAGGCAGGCTCCTTGGTTCCTTTGACCGCCGGACTGCTGCAACCCGAGAGGATATTCTTTTCTTTGCACCGGGAGACCCTGTTTACGATTCTATCATCTCAAATGCAGTGGGCTGTAACAGAGGCAGATGCACTGGTATCGAAACGGTTGTAGCATACAACTATGATGGCCTTGTATTCATCTACAATATCGCACCAAAACTTGACGAGTTGCTTGAAAATGGGATTCCCCTACAAACATTGGCGCAATATAGAATGTACCTCCCACTCAAACAGATTATTGTTACTGTGCCCTTAACAGCCCGAAGCAAAGAAGTTCCCGAAAAGGAGATAATCAATACTCTGCTTGCTCTGCGCCCCAATAGCGTCAACCACCTTGGACGGCGTGGCGGCAGCAAAATGTCAATTTCGCCTTTGGAGCACTTTATCAGTCGGACCCCTCCCAGCACATGGGAACCTCTGGTTGATAAAGCTTCTGCAACAGCCTACAAACGGGCCTGTGCCAGACTTGAAAAGCGCTCTGATTTTGAAGCTGCTGAGAAAGAAATGCAGCGCGTTTTGAATGGTTATAGAGCAGAATGTATCTACTTTGAACGAGATATGTCCGGCGTTGATGAAAGAGCACATCTGTTTGATGTGACACTTCGGGCGCTCAAAAATGCAAAACCGGAGTTAGATGCAGTCTGTTTCTTGAGGGTGAGAAGTAATGGATAGTAAAGAAGTATTACAGCAATACATAGTGGGGGCCATGAAGTCCCAAAGTGCCATTGCGGAATTAGAGAAAAATCTTGTCGATACATCTGATTTTTTGAAAATGCAGGAGGCAGCAAGATCACGCTATGTAATTGGATTTATCCGACGCGTCGTTCAGTTCAAACGAGAAGAAGCATCAGCAAAGGATATATGCCTAAATATTCGTGACCTTATCTTAGTTCTTGGTCGTGTGAAGCTTACTGAAAAACTTTACACGGTTGTAAAAGAGTACGGTACAGAGTTCGATCTCGTGTGTGAAAATGACCTGCAAGTGTCTTGTTTACACCATATTCCAGAATGGCTTGAACCTAATCAATACATCAAGGATGTGTACGCCCTTCGCCATGACGATGGTATTGAGCTTGAAACTGAATCTTCCGGTGATGCGATACTGGCAACACATACTGGCTTTAACGCCTATAAAAGTTTTGAACAAAAGGTAGCCGTTCATACCGCTTTGAATTTACCCAATGGCCATACACTTCTTATTTCGCTACCTACTGGCGGTGGCAAGAGCTTGGTTACGCAGCTGTTGGCAAGTTCTTCTGACGGATTAACTGCTGTAATTGTGCCCACTGTGGCCTTGGCTTTAGATCAGTATTATGCAGCCCAGCAAAACTTGACAAACGGCACCGAGATTTATTGTTATCGAGGCGAACAATCTGAAATTGAAAGAGTCGAAATCATCAAAGCTCTGAAAGATAAAAAGACCCGTATGCTGTTTACTTCTCCAGAGGCAATTTTGAAGAACTCAGAGCTTCACCGCATATTGGACAATGCAGCAAAAAGTCACTATTTGACCAATGTTGTGGTTGATGAAGCCCATGTTGTTCCAGATTGGGGTGTATTTTTTAGACCCGACTTTCAGATTTTCTCTATCCTTCTGAAGAAGTGGAAATATGAATCGGAAGGGTTCATCCGTACATTTCTCCTTTCGGCCACGCTGTCTGATGATGTAGTTGACACCTTGTTTACACTGTTTGGTTCAGACGGTAAAAATGCTCAGGTTCGTTGTGATGCACTTCGCCAGGAGCCTCGATTCTATTTCCACTCTGCAAAGTCTCGAAAAGAACAAGTTGATAAGACTATCGAGGCCATCAAATTGCTTCCAAAGCCGATGGTTGTCTATGTGCTTGAACCAAGAGAAGCTAAGGAACTGCAAAAAAAGCTTCATGAATTTGGATACAAAAATATCCCCGTTTTCACCGGAGAAACCAAGGAAACAGACCGAAACACTATATTAACCAGCTGGAAAAATCACAACTTTGATGTTGTGATTGCCACCTCTGCCTTTGGTATTGGTGTTGACAAACCCGATGTCAGAACGATTGTCCATGCTTGCTGTCCTGAAAATCTGAGCAGATTTTACCAGGAGGTAGGTCGTGGTGGTCGTGATAGGCTTCCATCGCTTAGCCTGTTTATTCCTTATCAGAGCAGATACGATAGCGACGGTGATGTGCGTCGGGCGCTGGGCCTTGTCAGCAAAAGAGTTCTCACCGTTGACCGCGCGGTTATCCGCTGGAAGGGGATGCTTTCTAACCCTGCAGCAATGATTGATTTTGATGAATGTGTTTTGAACACTTCTGCCACACCTTCCACGATGACAGACGATGAGGCCGAGTATGCAGGAAACAGAAATGTTGCATGGAATGTAAACTTACTGCTGTTTCTGCATCGCACCGGATTTATTGACCTTCTTGATGCAAACTATGTATTCGACAAAAAATCGAATCCACCCAAAAAATACTATACAGTCACGATTAAGCTACTACAACCGGATATCCTCAGCGATGATGACAGTCTCACAGCTGCACTGACAGAACCCCGCGCCAGAGAATATGAAGCACAAATGGTTGGATATAGAATCATGAGTGAACTTGTATCCTCTCCAAAAGCATTGTGTTGGGGACGTGTTTTCAGACACCTTTTCCCGCTTTCCCGGGAAGTATGCAATGGCTGTCCAGCAGATCCTGAAGGCCGCATCACAAGTGATGATACTTACAAGTTGCGAACCGATCCTGAGATTAAGCTTCCAGCTGCACCTCCGACTCCACGTTTGGGGCGAAACATGGGGTCTTTTAATGAAATGATTATCAGCAGACCATCAACAGGACCTTGCAGCACCGAAGAAGTTGCTGTGATTGCAGCAAAGGCTTCTCAAAACAATATCGGTGCATTTGTTGTTCCAAGCCGTCTGTCCGATGAGATTGTTTACAATGGCATTCTCTTAAATTACGAAGAGTTCTATTATGCGGTTGCCCATTGCCCCTATCTCTTCGCTAAAGGTGTTGTCTGTATTTTTGACGGCGACACCGCCACAAACTTTACCCTGTACAAGAACCTTGGAAAACTGGATGCCTTTGGCTATCGTAAGATACTCTACTGCAACGAGAACACCATCGTTGCCAATGGTGGTAAAACGATAAGAGAGTATAGCGACGGTTATCCTATTCCGATTCAAAAATTCTAAAGGAGGTATTCGTATGTTCAAAGTCAATCCAGACGGCATGCGAATGGAGCCAACACCGGAGCGAGTTCTCTCTGTTTGCCGCTTGGTTTCCCATAAAAGCATGAGCCGTGATGAAGTGCGTCAGTGCATGACATTGGGTATCAATGATGAAAAAGAACTCGACCAAATCAACAAGTCAATCAATGTGGCCCTCGAAGAACTTGCCCTCATCAAAGCTGATGCTGACAATTTGGTCTTAGCTGTTGATCCCAATATAATCGCTTCATCTAAAGCTTTTCGGCGGTATGTGAGTGCTCGGGTCTTCTCTGCGAAAGACACCACATTTCACATGTTCACCAAATGGCTGATTGCTCAAAATGAGCGAATCTTTGCGCTGAAATCTTGGGAAGGTATGGCTAAGACCTGTGCTTCCGAAGTGAAAGAGCTGGCTGCACTGAATGAAAACGCTGTCCTGGGATGGCGCTTTTGGGCGGCTTTTTTAGGACTTGGCTATTTGAGCGGAACAATGATAATCCCCAATATGAAGCTGCGGTTAGAAGATGTATTGGCAACTACATACACAGAAAAGTTCAAATATAACGAGAATGTTCTTGCCCAGGACTTCATACTTTGGTTGAGCACAAAAATCCCCGAAGTTGAGATTAGCAGTAATCTTCCTCTGGCTCTTTCTGCTGGTCTTCGCACACTGCATGAAATTGGTCTCATTAAACTTGAAACATGGTCTGACTCCACTCCAGTCATGCTCTACTATGTAGACGGTGATCCTATCAATGGCTTCACACATATTTCGGTGAAGGAGGCGATGGCCTCATGAAATGGGAACAGTATCGTTCTGTAATGGAACGGTATGCGATTAAAACAGATGATATGGCCACTGAAGATGCCTATTTCATGTCTACTCACATGCCGTTCTCGTCTCTTGAGTTTTTCCGTGGTGGCTATTATGAAGAGGGAAAAATGCCTGCCCCTACAAAGTTGATGAGCGAAGATGAGGTTTTCGAGCAGCTGATCTATAACCCTGACAATGAGCATCGTATGGTCATTGTTCGAGGCAATCACGGCACTGGTAAATCTCATCTTATCCGCTATCTAAAAGGCAAGTTTGAAAGAAGCCCCTCTACTATATACAATCCTGCAACGGAGCAGTTGGTTTTCCTGCGTCGTTTGAATAACTCTGTCCGTGGTGCTTTTTCTCAGTTGTTGGAACAGGGGGCCATTAAAGACCCTGATGTTGCGGAGAAGCTCCGTAAGTTTGTGGTCTCCTCCGATTCCAAAGATGAAGATTCTTTCAAGACAGAGATTTTGTATGCCTATATTGCAGCTGTACGAAACGATGTGTCCGGTGAAACCTACAAAGCGGTCAAATGCCGTGACATTGCCAGTTACCTTGCTGACAGCCGTGTAAGTGAACATCTACTGCGTGAAGGTGGCGCAATATCCAGATGCTATAATGTCATCACTGCTCCGAGTAATCAGATTCTTCAAGATACCACAATTTTTACAGAAGAAGATTTTAATGTATCTAAAATCATCCGAGCTGTAATGAAACAGGGCGATCCCCAAGCGTCCCTCTTTGCGGCCTCCTTGAAAGGCGATGACTTTGAGATTACCAAACTCATCAACTATCTTAACAGGTTTACGAGAGAGGTCATTCAGCGTTGTGCAGACATTTCCAGTGAAAACGCGGAAACGATTTTTGCTCAGCTGAGACGAGATTTGAAAAAGCAAGGCAAAAACCTAACGATCTTTATCGAAGACTTCACAGGCTTCACCGGAATTGACCAGGAACTCATTACGGCGCTTTCTTATGAGCATGGCGGCGATTACGCAGATCTGTGTCGTGTTACTTCGGTAATTGGCATCACCAACGACTATTATTATGCGTTTCGAGGTAATTTCAAAGACCGTGTAACACACCAAATTGAGGTCACAGAACGCTCCTATGGAACTGACGAGTTTATCGTTCAGATGGCTGGCCGGTATTTGAACGCAATTTACTGTGACCCCACACAACTCCATCATTGGACTGACTCCGGTGCAGATTTGAGTGAACTGCCAATCAGTGATTTCACGCCTCCTTGTGAATGGGATACCACAACCATCGGAGAAAAGAAAGTAACGCTATATCCCTTTAACCGCCATGCACTGTTGACTCTGTACGAATCTCTTGCGACAAAAAGCCCGAGAATGTTCTTAAAGAATGTTATTCGCGCCCAGTTAAAAGAATACTTTGATGGCAAGCAGTATGGGGATGGTTGGTATTTCCCGCTTAACCCCAGCAATGCTCAGATGTCCAATGATCCCCACAGTTCTTCCATTGACCGTTTGGAAAGCATGAGTTCAGATGATAAGAACCGACTGAAAGCGGTGTTTGCCATTTGGGGTGATGGTTCTGCATCCGGCGTGAAAGACACCGACGGAACGCTGCGTTTTGGTGGTCTTAATCAAGCTTTCCTTGCAGATGTGGGGCTGAATACCTTTACTGGCATCGGTGAAATCGTGGATAAATCCACTGGCAAAGCTGTATCCCCAGCTGCCACATCCAAACCAGTGACAACCAGTGGAAGCAATTCTGTTCATCATCATACTACTCCAGAGCCTCCCAAGGCCAAGCCTCCTATCGATGGTGCCACAAAGAATTATCGTAAGTTTAAGGATGACATCACGGCATGGTTTACCAAGGGGGAAACATTGAAATACGATCCCGACTATCGTGGCTGGCTTCGTACTCTTATCCGAGGAGACTCCAGGCAATGTGGTGCAATCAACTGGCAGGATATTGGTATCCCAGCCTATATTGCAGCAGAGCGTCTTTCCGATCTGGGCTGCTACTACATTGACGACCAGAGTTCTCCCACCAATACGGATAGAGCCATTGTTTACATGGACAGAAGTTCCGAAAGCCGCGATGCTCTGATGGCCTTGAATGAACTGAACTACGCAAAAGGCTGGGATTTTGAGGGCGCAGCTTATTACCAGCAGAGATTGATTACTTGGTTGGAACGCAGAAAAGCCGAAATCATCGAAAAAGTTATCGCTACTAAGCAGGGAGAAGATTCTCTCCCGGTATTGGAGTGGTGCCTTGCGATCCAGTATCTCAAAGCGTGTATCTTAGGCCAGAAGGTTGATACGAGTTCCCCCTATTCAGTAATCAAATCGCTGTTTAAGGATTTCAAGAAAGATGATAGCATCAGGAGAGATACCCGTGAGTGGAATGATATGATTCAGTTCATTCTTAATCGCAAAGCTGACTTTGATAGTGCATTGACCTTCTTAAAGCAAGCTTCTGCAACCACAATGGGTGCGGTCCATTTTGCAGTTGATCCCAACACGAAATCCTGTTACAGAACAGACGAGCTGGTGCTCGCTGTTGAAAAACTTATGGCTGCCGACTGGGATATTGAAGCAATATTACCTGGTAGCATCCCACAGAAGCATCTTCTCTATAATCCTGCCACGCTGTTGAAAGCGCTCTATCCCAGCGTTAAAAAAGCCATGACTGCGGATACTCAGGAAGCTGCAAAGGTGGTAGGCAAACTCGAAGAGTATATTGGTGAACTCAACCAGAAGAATCTCATTGATACGCTGTCTGCTATTCAAGAGCTGTTTTCTGTGTTTTCTGCGAATGGAATCATCGGAAGTACAGAGTTGCGGGTCAAGTATGAAAAACCTCCCATTGAAACAGCCAAAACGGTAATGGGACATATCAAGCTAATTAACGATGCGGCCTCTGTACAAGCAGTAAAGCAGCTGACGGCATACTCTGGCAACTCGCTACATGTGCTGTATGATTTCCTTAGAGATATTCAGGCGATTGCTCAAAAGGCTGACCAGGAAGGGGCGAAGGCCCAAAAAGACATAGCTGCTACTGGCGGTTTTGCTGGTACAGAAGCATTGTCTGAAGCTGCCTTGTCCTCTATGGAGGCACTTTACGCTCAGCTTGAAAATATGGAGGTGTACGAAAATGCTGTTAACTGAGACAATCAAAAATTGCACCTCCGCTATCAAAAAACGCCGAGTAACAATCGAAAGCAAGCAGCACGCTGAAACTTATGCGAAGGCGTTGGCACAGCTTGCCCAGGCCACCGAGAGTATTAAAGATACCATTGATTGTGCTGCTGCCATGAAAGAAAAGGGCATTGTCAGCACTTCACTTATGGATGAGTCTACTCGCAGCGAATTGCTGGCTTGCATTGACGATTGCGGCAACGGTGTTTCTGAAATGCGATTGACCTTGGAAACGGTTAGGCTGCTGAAATCCAAGGGAGATGCGGTTGCAGCGCAAATTAAAATCGTATGGCGTGATACTGCTCAGAAGTATTCTGATGGTCCGAAAGGTTATTTGTCTATGATTGGTGGTCTATCAAATGACCCCAAACGAGCAAAGGACTTGACAGACAGTATTACTCAAACAGTTGCTGGAAATCCATCCATCAAAGCAGTAAATAGCCTGGTTTCCTATGTGGCGGAAGCAAAGCAAATCACTAATCAATTCTCTTTGAATCCCGAAATCGAAGACTTCTTGAAGAAGGTATCTTCTCAGCGAGCTACAGTTTTGGATTTGACCCCCAATATCATGACATGGCTCAAGGAAAAGAATCTTAACCAAAAGTTAAAAATCAGATTCTAAGGGGGGTAGATAATGATTAAAGTAGCTTGGGATGTCGAGGAATTAGTGGCTTTAATTGACGTATACCGTAAAAGTGATGGTAAAACTACCGATCAAGTTGAAAAAGAGCTAATGGACTTATCAAAAAGTCTTACACTTCGCGCTCAAAAGCTTGGAATTACGCATGACGAAAAATTTCGTAATTTAAATGGTATGAAGATGATGTTTCAAAATGTGGTCTATACAGCAACAAATGGACATCAAGGATTGTCTTCCGCAAGCTTGTCATTGCAAAAGGTATACAAGATGCTGCACACAAACCCTGATGTCTTTGAGTTGATTTTGGAAGAGTTTACCAGACGCTATCACTTAAAGTAATAAACAACAAGGTCCCAATGCCATACTTGGCGCTGGGACCTTGTTGTTTATTCGGTCATTGATTTAATGTAGTTTACAAGAACCGAAAAGTCAACTTTTGTATCATGGCTCCAAGAAAGACGGATAGCCTCATTCACTCGTGCTTCATCCAGCCCCATAGCTGTTAATACATAACTTGGGGCGTGGTTGCCAGAGTTACAGGCTGAACCATTGGAGAACGCATAATCCTCCTTTACAGCAAGGAAGATACCCTCTGCATCAACACCGTGGAAACTAATGTTTACAGTGGACGGCAAGCAGTATTCCTGGTCTCCATTCAAAGTATAGTTCAGGCCCTCCACGGCCTCCATGAATCTTTGCTTGATTGCTCTACAGCTTTCCATGTGGGCGGCAGATTCCTTGTCGCTTAGCTGCGCTGCGAGAGCGAAACCTGCAACCAAGGCCACCGGTGTGGTTCCCGGACGGTAGCCGCGTTCCTGCTGACCGCCATACATAAGCTGTTTTATGGGAGGCCGTCTATATGTACGGTCACGCCGCATAATAAATGCACCAATCCCTTGCGGACCGCTAATCTTATGGGCGGTGATACTGAGCATATTGTATTTGGTATTTCGCAAACTGTCATTCAGTTTACCAAACCCTTGTGTGGCATCAACATGAAAATATGTGGTTGTTCCGGCCAGTGCTGCACCAACCTCTTCAATAGGCTGTATCACACCGGTTTCGCTGTTGACCTGCATCATGGAAACAAGCAGCGTTTTGTCCGTGACGAGGCTGAGAATCTGCTCCGGTTTGATTCGGCCAGACGCATCGGGAGAAACAAAATCCACGACACAACCTTTTTCTTGCAGGTGTTTCATGGCTTCCAAAACGGACTTGTGCTCAATAGATGTGGTAATGAAGTGATTACGGCCACTTTCAAGAGCATGGTCGAGCAATCCAAGAATCGCCATGTTATTACTCTCGGTGGAACCGCTGGTAAAGAAAACATCCGTACTATCCACAGCCAAGATCTCCGCAATGGATTTTCTTACGGAGGAAACAATTTCTTTGGCATCTGTACCAAAGATGTGAGTTCTACTATCTGCGTTGCCATAATGAGAGCGATACACTTCAATCATTCTCTCCAGAACTCTTTCATCTATCGGAGCAGAGGCGTTGTAGTCAAGATAAACAGCCATTATGCTTCCTCCTTCGGAAGAGCAGATTCGAGTAAATCTGAGCAGCTTTTCAAAACATCTCTGGTGCTGTAATGGTTAATGCCACGATAAAGATGAAGTCGGAAGTACCGGATTAAAGTGTTAGGGTCATCTCCCAAGCCATCATTCAAACATCGCTGGCGAATGATTGCTTCATAGATTTCTGCATATTCACCGGCAAAAGTAGTCCAATCCATTTCAACATTGCTGTCAGACTGTGGATCAATACTACCAGGAATGGTAGGTTCTGAAAGCGACCAACATAATGCCCACCGGCAAAGAATATTCCAGTTTTGAACACCGGTCTTTGCTTTGATTCGAATGAGTCGCTCCTTCTCTGGCTGTGACAGTTTAAAATGCTTAATAATCATACTATCACACCCCCTCAAAATAGCCGTTGATGATAGAGGTGCATTGCTCACCTTCCCGATAATGTAGAGTAAAGTAATTTATAACATTTTCTCGAATCATATCAAGATATCTACCATAAATTTCTTCATCTGTGGAAAGAACCATAACCTGGGAGCTTGCAGACGGAAGATAGCTGGTAACGAAATTTGCCCGGTGGGAAGAATCTAAGCGAGCCATGGGTGTATCAATGACCACGGGGGCCTTATATCCAGAGGTTCTGGCCAGTGCCCACACAATGGAAATAGCAAACATCTGCTGCTCTCCTGCGGAGAGTTGGTTCTTTAACAACTCATGCCCATCTGGATCAAGTATGGTTACATCTAAACTGTCCGTATCAATATGGATTTTACTCACAAGGGAATCTTTTTCAACCAGAGTCTGGAAGCATTCTGTGGCAGTTGCAGAAAGCTTGTCTATCTTTTCACGCTGTAAACGAACTTTAAATTCATTAAGAACTTCGATAGACATCACAGAATATTTGATAATACGGGAGTTATCATCATTCGTATTCTCTTTTTCTGCGATAGTCTTGATTAACAGTAAGCGCTTAGAATGAAGAGCTTCTTTCTGGCGCTCCAAACTCTCGATTAAGCTCTGCTGTTTCTGGTATTGGTCGTCAGCCAAAGCTTTTTTGCGCTCATATTCTTTGAGCGTCTCATAGAGTTTCATGGCCATCGTCTTTTCGTCTGACTCACCAAGGTGTGCGTCCAAGCTCATGAGCTCATTTTCTTGCGCATCGACATGACTGATTAAGGTTTCGATTTTTTGATCAAGGGAATGGAATATCGTGACAATTAATTTGTCAAAGAGGAGCATGGTCGTGTGGGACATATTAATGTGTTCCGCACCCTCGCCTGTTGAAGTGAATTTCCCGATCTCTTGCTTGACAATATCAGTAATGATTCTGAGCGTTCTGTCATCGAAATTACCCTGATTAAATCGATCTAAAATATTTTTCTGAATATTTTCGACAATTGGGTCAGAAAGCTTCAGAGCTGCTTTTTTCTGCTCATCAATCTCTGCATCATAAGCTTGTGTAACTAATTTGCGGCACATAAAGAGCGGAGTTGCAGGATCAGATACGCGCAGCATAATTTCGTCACGAACTTCTTGCACATATGCCTTAATTTTCTCTTTTTCTTGTCTAATGGCCTCTCGGCTGAGTGTTAAGTCACCACCAGAAGCCCAAAACTTTTTTTCTTTAGTTTCTATAGCAATTGCAATACTCTCGCAATTCGCTTTTAAGATGTCAGCCTCTCGACGAGCTGTTTCGATTTTGGAGTTGAGTTCCTTGAGTTGCGCTTCTACCTCTTGGTAACCTTGGTTGACTTCGCTTTTTTCAAAAGCTTGCAGAGCATCTTTTTTTCGGCGAATTACTTCATCAATATGAGTAATTGCTTTTTCAATCGTAGAAACACCAATTGCGGATTTAATAGAAGTTTTAATTTGCTCAAATGAAGCGTCGTCAGCCAGCTGAGCGATCTTTTCGTTATCAAAGAAGAAAAATCTTGCTATTCCAAAAGGCAGAATCTCTTCAATATAGTAACTCCAACTTTCGCCAAGGTACTTATCTATCGTTCCGTTTTTCTCAACGACAATAGCTTCATCGACCTTCTTGCCCTTTAACTTCCACTTCCGGCAGACGCGCAAAGCGGTTCCGTCATCCAAACCAAGTGATACAGCGACATAAGTAAGATCATCTGTCGCGTGTTTATTAATGTGCTCTATGAGTAGCCGTTCATAGGAACGCGCGTTTTCCTGAACATACTTTAATGCCTGCTTTCCATATAATGCAAGCAAAATAGCATCAAGAAAGGTCGTTTTTCCTCGACCATTCAATCCACCGATGAGAGTAACATTGCGATTACCGATTTGGTCCGAAAGACACATTTCGTGATGGCCTTTGTAGATGCCAAAATTATGCAATTCGATTTTTGTAAAATACATGTTCTTAGCACCTCACTCAGTCCAATTTCCATCGTCAAAAGATTCCTGCATTCCCGTGATTTTTTTTGCACGTTCTTCTGCGATAAGGGCGGCATCATGCTCATCACGATAAAATGCTTTTTTTATCTCCTGCTCAAAATTTTGAATGACATTTCTCTTGTTAGAGATGGCGGCTGCTTTAGCTTCGACATCTAATAGAGATCGTTGCATTTCGTACATCAAAGTCTCATCTGGGCATACCGCTTGGCAAGCCTCGCGAAGAATACTGGCTTCAGCTGGACCAAAATACTTGTTTTTGCTAATAGATCCATCTTCATAGCGTTTTCCGGTAACGGATTCGTAAATTTCGGGCAACAAATCTTCGAACTCGTGTTTTTCATCTAACCAAATTTGACGGATAAACCGAAGTTCGTCCATGGTAATCAAGGGAACATCCTTGATTTCCTCTGGTCCAATCTCATGAACAAGTTTCTCAACCTCTAACAGACGAGTTAGAAAGTACTTGCGGGTTTCCTGTGTATATGGGCCATGCACCAGTCGCTCGTTATGCCACGTTAGGCGCCCATCCATACGGCGAAAATCTCTACGCTTTCTATCGATATCCCAATTGCCGGCAATTTCATTTCTGAATTCAAGCATGGGAAGCATCCACGCTTTTTCTTCGTCATTCTGGATCATGGCCGCCATGGATTTATCCTCGGAAACCATAGTACATACCCAACAACCGAA
Source organism: Flavonifractor sp. DFI.6.63 (assembly GCF_024462255.1). NCBI lineage: Bacteria > Bacillati > Bacillota > Clostridia > Eubacteriales > Oscillospiraceae > Flavonifractor > Flavonifractor sp. DFI.6.63. The sequence goes on from NZ_JANGBE010000038.1 coordinate 31,855, forward strand.
ACGACTGTTGCCGCAACTGGGTGTAGATGTATCCAGCACCAATGGACACTCGCCATCCGCAGAGGCACCACTATACATTGCCAACAAGTCCTTATTTGAATGTCCCCAGGGGTTAGGATATTGTACAAGATATTGCCAGACGTTGTCATTGCTCCAGTTTTCAATAGGAGTAAAAACATAAGAGTTTGGAAACGATCCGTTGGGGCTAAGATGATCTCGGTATCGCTTTTTCTCATAACCCTCCATGACAGCTTTGCGGGCGGCGCTCTCGGCTTTGCGCGTTCCAAGGACCAGGATTGCTTCGCTCTCTGCATCCAAGATCTTTTTAACAAAGCGATTTGAGGGATCGATTTTCATACGGTCAGTACACCAACGAAAATCACGCCGAGGATATGGATAGCCCCGCCCTATGAGATTTACCCAGAAGGTGTTGGTAACCTCTGGAACAAGCCTATGTGGAATAATAGGTAATTTGTGTTCGGGGTTATTTGCAGCCTCCTTCATGCGCGTAAGAGAGCGAGTGGCCCATAGCGCAACAACTGGGGATTCGACCAGAGTGTCTGTGCTGATAACATGAACGGGTTTGTGTAATTTATCCTTTGGAAGCTGGGAAAGTGCGATCCAAACAAGTTGTACGACGGCAGTGGAATCTTTGCCGCCACTGTATCCACAAATCCAGGGTATCTTATCTGCTAAATATACTTCCTGTATCGTGTTAAGTACAATACGAATATCTTCTTTTGTTAAATTAGCCATTTTATCCACCAATTTCTTCTGTCATAATATTTTCTATATATGTAGCCATAGCTCTCTGCGAAGCACGATTTGTAGCAACTTTTCCGTGAATAAAGACGAGATTTTCCCACACAGGGTTGGTTTTGCTCCAATCAATATGCGCCAAATGGCAAAGATGCCTCTCCCATGTATCTGGATATCTTTGAATAATTTGATTGCCTCCAGAGCCGATGGCATTAAGTGTGATACTTAAGGTACAAATTGTGTTTTTTCGCACATCAGAGGACTTGACCTGACCGTTCTTTACAGCTTTCCAAAAAGGAATGTACTGAGATACTTGTTCCCAAAAATGGATTGCTAAGTTGCATTTCTCCTCCAAACCTAAGTCCATATCTTTCAATAAGGCTTCCGTGCCGCTACAGATTGCACTTAATGTAAACAGTGCTTTAGAACGGTTGGATATGGAGGTATGTTCTTTTTCAGTCATATCCTGAAAGACATTAACCGTATTAATAACCCGCTTTGCAACGATGGAGGACTCTTCCCGCGAGTTGAAAAGAATGTTGATTGATTTTGTAGGACGGATTGCATAGCGGTTAAGATCCGAAAACATTTGCTGCGAATGAGCGAGACCTTCGTCTCGATAGAAAACAACGGAGATATGCTCGTTCTTTAGCTCGGGGTTCTTTTTTATTGCTTCCGCAATAGCGGCTTGTCGATGCTGCCCGTCATTTATGAGAAACTTGGCACTCATAGAAATTGTAATGTGGCCGAGAAGGGGCTCGTCCTCATTTAATGGGATAAACTCCATGCCACCATCAACGGAAACTGTTATCGAAGAAAACACATAGTCATCGGGGTTCTCTAAAATGTAATCTCGAATTTCTGGAATCCTGGCACGGTTGAGAATACGCTGTGCCCGAATTTCTGGTGGTAGTTGTTCGTCAACAAACTGAAATATCTTCGGGATTACCTCTAATGGAACCATTGAGGCAAAGTATTCCCTTCTTGCCTGGATACCCTTGACGGCAGGAAACACAAAAGAAGCGAAACTCAAGAATGGCACCCTCTCTATAACGTAATAGTTAGCTATAGTACACAGTTGATAAGCACACCCTAAAAAATTGCAAGTCCTGCTGAGGTGCGGTCATAGCATTTCACATTATAAAGCATCACGGAAGTCATGTAAAGAGAGTGGAAGTCTCTTGTTTGTTTATTCTTTGCAAGATACAAACAACAACGAAAAAAGTTATACTTGTATGGAATAATAAGGACCGCTATACTTGGTACATGGATTACCTATACAAGAGATTATCAACGTGTTAATATCTATCAATCTGTGAAATGGGTGAGTAAATGACCGAAGTAGTTGCAGCCCTGATCTGGGATCAGGACAAATTCATGATTTGCCAGCGTCCGGCCCACAAGGCCAGAGGGTTGCTGTGGGAGTTTGTGGGTGGCAAGGTAGAGCCAGGCGAAACCAAGGAACAGGCGCTCATTCGGGAATGTCAGGAGGAGCTGGCGGTTACGCTGAATGTGGGCGAGGTATTCATGGATGTAACGCACGAATACCCGGATCTGACGGTCCATTTGACACTGTTCCATGCTGCCATCCGGGAGGGCGTTCCCCAGAAACTGGAGCACAATGATATCCGATGGATCACGGTGGATGAGATTGATCAATTTGAGTTTTGCCCAGCGGATGAAGAGATTTTAATAAGACTAAAGCAATCAAAGGGGAGGAACGCTTAGGTGGAAGTCTCCTTCACTACATTGGGGAATGCGAACATACAGAGAAAGGAAAAGGGCAGGATGAATATCATCTGCTTCGGCGACTCTAACACCTACGGCTACGATCCCCGTGGCTATTTCGGCGGACGCTATGACGGGGACAATCGATGGGTGGACATCCTGGCTGCGGAAACCGGCTGGACTGTCTGCAACATGGGGCAGAACGGCCGGGAGATTCCGGCTGCGGCCCCCGCGTTCCCTGCTAATACAGATCTGCTGATCGTCATGCTGGGGACCAACGATCTGCTCCAGGGTCGAAGCCCGGAGCAGGCCGCCGAGCGGCTGGAGAGGTGCCTCGTCGGCATATCCCTGGATCGAAGCAAGATATTGCTGATCGCACCGCCGCCGGTGGCCCTGGGCGCGTGGGTACCCAGCCCGCAGCTCATTGATGACTCCCGCACCTTCGCCCGGCTCTGTCAGGACCTGGCGGAGCAAATGGGTATCCGCTTTGCCGATGCTGGAAGATGGGACATCCCTCTGGCCTATGACGGTGTACACTTTACAGAGCAAGGCCACAGGACCTTTGCTATCAAACTTTTGGAGGAACTTAAATGAAACGAATATTACCCCTACTCATGTCCCTTTTGCTGTTGCTGACCGGATGCGGCGGGAATTCCGCCGACGGCTCCTACCAGCAGATCACCCAGGAAGAAGCCAAAGAGATGATGGACTCCCAGGAGGTCATCATTCTGGATGTGCGGGAGCAGGACGAGTACGACAGCGGCCACATCCCCGCCGCTGTCCTGCTGCCGGTGGGTACCATTGACGAAACGACTGCCGCCGAGGTGATCCCTGACAAGGATTCCACGGTGCTGGTTTACTGCCGCAGCGGAAACCGCAGTAAGACTGCCTCCTCCACGCTGGCCGAGTTGGGTTACACCAACATCTACGAATTCGGCGGCATTAATACCTGGCCCTATGAAACAGAAGAGTAAGTCGGACAGAGGCCGCAAGCGGCACAAAATATGCGCCGCCTATACAAAGAAATAGCTGCAGGAGTATATGGACGGCGGTACCAGAGTGGACGATACACCCGTGCATCAGGCGCTCCGTGAATGTCAGCGCCAATGATAAAATGTAAGAAAACGCCGGTCAAAAAATGTAGGTTTGCAGCTGAGAGGAATGCAATATGGTACACTCGCATCTGCCTGTCGTAGTAGAGGCGGAAAGGGTGTCAAAATGG
>NZ_JANGBE010000039.1:0-35173 GCF_024462255.1 Flavonifractor sp. DFI.6.63
CTTTCACGATGAAGACCTCCCTGTTATCGTAGTTGTGTGGTCGGCAAACCACTTTTACTTTAACAGGGAGCCTTTTTCTTTTCTACTTTTCTCCTCGCTATAAGCTACTTTTTTACCCCCGGCTTAGCCGGGGGTTGCCTGCGGTACTACCAACTGCGGAAACACCCCCCAGGCAGGAGGCGAGCGGCTCCTGCCTGGGGGGTGTTTGTATGCGGCCGATGAAAGTGGCCTCCGCAGGGCATACTGCTCGGGTAGGAGGGACTGCCATGAACAACATTCAAAAGGCGGCCATTGTAGGCTGCGGCTTTGTGGGCTCCAGCATCGCCTTTACGCTGCTGCAAAGCGGTATTTTTTCCGAACTGATCCTCCTGGACGTCAACCGGGACCGGGCGGAGGGGGAGGCGATGGACCTCTCGCACGGACTGCCCTTTGCCCATCCCATGCAGATCCGGGCAGGGAGCTACGGCGATCTTGCCGACTGCGCGCTGATCATCATTACCGCCGGCGCGGGCCAGAAACCGGGGGAAACACGCCTGGAGTTGGTCCACAAAAACGTGGAGGTCTACCGCGAGATCATCCCACGGATTGCCCGCCGGAACCGGGAGGCCATCCTTCTGGTGGTATCCAATCCGGTGGACGTGCTGACCTATGCGGCCTGGCGGCTGTCGGGCTACCCGGCGGAGCGGGTGCTGGGTTCCGGTACCGTCCTGGATACGGCGCGGCTGAAATATCTGCTGGGAGAACACCTTCAGGTGGACAGCCGCAGCGTCCATGCCGTCATCATCGGCGAGCATGGGGACAGCGAGCTGGCGGTGTGGAGCGGCGCCAATATCTCCGGCGTACCGTTGGAGCATTTTTGCGAGCTGCGCGGCCACTACGATCACGCAGCCGCCGACGCATGGCTGCGCCGGGAGGTACGGGAAAGCGCCTATGAGATCATCCGGAGGAAGGGAGCCACCTATTACGGCGTGGCCATGGCGGTGGGCCGCATCGCCCTGGCCATCGTCCGGGACGAGCATTCAGTGCTGCCAGTGTCCAATCTGCTTCGGGGTCAGTATGGCATCCGTGAGCTGTGCATGAGCGTCCCGGCCATCGTGGGCCGCACCGGGGTGGAGACCACCCTGGAGATCCCGCTTTCCGGCGAGGAGCAGACGGCGCTGAATCTTTCCGCTGCCACGCTGCGCGCGGTGGTAGACGCGCTGGAACTTCCGCACTGAACGGCGGTAGGCCCCGGACCGTCAGGTCCGGGGCCTACCGCCGTTCAGACGGGTTTATTCTCCGTCGTTGTCCGAACGCTCCTGAGGACCGCCATGGATCTCCGTGATCTCGGCGCTGCGGGCATCCGCCTCTGCGCATTCGGCGGCCTGGCGGTCCAGCTCGTCCAGCTGGTCCAGGCGGCGGCGCAGCTCTTCACGCTCCTGGGCGCTCATGGCGGACAGCCGTCCGTCCATGCGCTCGTCCCGGCGGCGCTGGGCGTCCTCCTGACATTTGCGCTGCAGCTCCTCGCTGTACTTGCCCATCTGTTCCACGGCCGCCTCGCCGCGCTCCACCAGGACCTTGCCCGCCTTGCCGGCCTGTTCGGCCACCAGGGAAACGGCCCCCACACCGGCATACACCACGTTCATCAGGGTCTTGCTCAGATCGTCCAACATAGGAATGCTCCTTTACCTCTTTATTTTTGGATTCTGACTTTATTATACGCAATGCAGCGCCCATTGTCTTTCAATTTCTATGAACGGCGGATTAAAAAATGATAAAAGACGGTCTGGAGCCGGAAACAGCGGCGTGAGGCGCCGCCGCTTTCTGTTTCTTTGGGCTTGTGGAGCGGGCGGACGCGTAGTATAATAAAATCCATACTGGCAAGAGAGGCGTCAAAGAATGGACGATATGCAAATGCGTACTTGGGCAGAGGTCGATCTGTCCGATTTGGAACATAACTACCGTGCGCTTCGGGGACTGCTGCCGCGGGATTGCCGCTTTTTGGGCGTGGTGAAGGCCAACGCCTATGGCCACGGAGCCGTTCCGGTGGCAAAGCGGCTGGAGGCGCTGGGCGCGGAGTACCTGGCGGTAGCGTGCCTGGAGGAGGCGGGGGAGCTGCGCGGTGCCGGGATCCAAACCCCGATCCTGATCCTGGGCGCAACCCCGGCTGCCGATGCGCCCCGGCTGCTGGAATTGGAGGTCACACAGGCCGTGGGGGACCTGGAGACGGCGCAGGCCCTCTCCCGGGCGGCCCAGGCGGCGGGAAAGCGCCTGAAGGTTCACCTGAAGGCGGACACCGGCATGTCCCGGCTGGGCTTCCTCTGCGACGAGACGCATTTGTCCCGCGCAGCGGAGGAGATGGCCCGGGCGGCGGTGCTGCCGGGGCTGGAGGCGGAGGGGATCTTTACCCACTTTGCCGATGCCGACGGGGACGAGGCCTATACCATGCGCCAATTTACCCGTTTTCTGGACCTGCTGGGCGTGCTGGAGCGGCGTGGCGTGCGCTTCGCGCTCCGCCACTGTGCCAACAGCGCTGCCGTGCTGCGCTATCCCTGCACCCACCTGGACATGGTGCGTCCCGGCGTGGCCCTGTACGGCCACTATCCCGATCCCTCCTGCGTGGGGCTGGACGGACCCGGTCTGCGCCCGGTGATGACCTTGAAGAGCCGGGTGACCGCGGTGCGCACCCTGCCTGCGGGTACCTGCGTCAGCTATGGCTGTACCGCCACCCTGGAATCGGAGCGTACCCTCGCGGTGGTCCCCATCGGTTATGCCGACGGCTTCCCGCGGCTGCTGTCCAACCGGTCCGCTGTGCTGCTGCACGGCGCGCGCTGTCCCATCGTCGGCCGGGTCTGCATGGATATGTGCATGGTGGATGTGACCGGCCGAAATGTGCAGCCCGGGGACGTGGCCGAGGTGTTCGGCGCTGCGCTGCCCGTGGAAGAGCACGCGGCGGCGGCGGACACCATCCAGTATGAGCTGCTCTGTGCCGTCTCTCCCCGCGTACCCCGGCTTTACCTGGGCTGAACGCACGTCCGCAGGCTGCGCCGCATAGAATGGGCCGGGGAGGAACCGTCCGGAATGGCGGCGGGGTGCGGGAAGGGGCGTTTTTTTCCCGCACTGTGTATAAATCCCGCCGCCCTGTGGGAGAATCATAGTGACCGCGTTACATAGGCCCCGCGCCTGGTGACGCTGGTGACTTTCTTCCGGCGGAGTGTGAGCATACGTGGACAACAGCGTAAAACGCGGAGACATTTTTTATGCCGACCTGAGCCCTGTAGTGGGCAGCGAGCAGGGAGGGGTACGGCCGGTGCTGATCGTGCAGAACGATACCGGAAACCGGCATAGCCCCACCGTGATTGCCGCCGCTATTACGTCCCAGACCGGCAAGGCCCGTCTGCCCACCCATATCGAGCTCTCAGCAAAGACCTACGGATTGCCCAAGGATTCTGTGGTGCTGCTGGAACAGATCCGCACCCTGGACAAAAAGCGGCTGCGGGAGCACATGGGACGGCTGGACGAAACGCAGATGCAGCGGGTGGACAACGCCATCGCGGTCAGCTTCGGCCTGCATACGGATACCATGATTTGAAGGAAAAAAGGCGGGGACGCCTGTGGGGCGGCCCCGCCTCCCAAACGGAGGTCGTACATATGAACCAATCCAAATGGCCCGTCCGACTGGCGTCCGGCGCGCTGGTATGCCTGACCCTGGCGGGCGTAGCGCTGGCCGCCGGACAGCAGGGGACCCAGGCGGACCCGCTGGTGAGCCTGAGCTATCTGAACCAACAGGCCACCCCCTCCATCCTGGCCCAGGTGGACGCCAAGATCGCCCAGCGGGAGGCCGAGCTGCAGAGCCGGCTGGCCGCCGTAGTGGACGGCTACGTAAAAGAGGTGGAGGACAAGTTGCGCACCGGCGGCAGTTCCACCGCTCCGGCCGCTGCCGGTGCAGCGTATCAGGTGGTTACCCTCAGCGCCGGACAGACCATCACCGGCGGTGCGGCCTGTGAGTTCCTGCTCCGTTCGGGCACGGCGGTCTGCGTGTCCAGTTCCGCACCGGGATTGGTGGATATGACCGGCGCTGCCACGCTGGCAAACGGCGGGGCGCTGGCGGCGAACCACCTGTACCTGGCCACGGTGGAGGGCAGGGGCGTGAAGGCGTCGACTGCCGTGACGCTTATGGTGCGCGGGAGCTACACCATAAGCGGATAAGAGGCGGTATGCCCCGGTGGGACGGCGGGGTGTCCTGGGACGCTTTTTCCGTTCCCCAAAAAGCATCCGGGTTGCCCTTTGACCGCGGAAGGGCGCCGGTGGGACCCTTCAATCAGAAGAAAACAGGAGCGCCGCACAACGTGCGGCGCTCCTGTTTTCGAGATCAGAACAGATATGCGCTGACTGTGACCACCAGGCCGGAGAAGACGATGGAGACGGTGGAGCAGAGCTTGATGAGGATGTTCAGAGAGGGGCCGGAAGTATCCTTGAAGGGATCGCCGACCGTGTCGCCGATGACGGCGGCCTTGTGGCAGTCGGAACCCTTGCCGCCATGATGGCCGGCCTCGATATACTTTTTGGCGTTGTCCCAGGCGCCGCCGGCGTTGGACATGAACACGGCCACCACGAAACCGGTAACGGTAACGCCGCCCAGCAGGCCCACAACGGCCTCAGGCCCGAGGATCAGGCCGGTGACCACGGGCACTACAATGGCCAGCAGGGAGGGGACGACCATCTCATGGAGCGCACCCTTGGTACAAAGGTCTACGCAGGAGGCGTAGTCGGGATCGGCCTTGCCCTCCATGATGCCGGTGATCTCACGGAACTGGCGGCGGACCTCCACCACGATGGACTGGGCGGCGCGCTGCACGCCGCTCATGGTCAGGGCGGCGAAGATGAAGGTGAGCATAGCGCCCACAAACAGGCCCACCAGCACGGCGGGGTTCGTGATGGACAGATCCAGCTCATAGGCGACCTTGGTCTTGACCACGTCCACATAAGAAACCAGGAGCGCCAGGGCGGTCAGAGCGGCAGAACCGATGGCGAAGCCCTTGCCGGTGGCGGCAGTGGTGTTGCCCAGGGAGTCCAGCGCGTCGGTGCGGTTGCGGACTTCTTCGCCCAGGCCGCTCATCTCAGCGATACCGCCGGCGTTGTCGGCCACAGGACCGTAAGCGTCGGTGGCCAGGGTAATGCCCAGCGTGGAGAGCATGCCGACGGCGGCGATGCCGATGCCGTACAGACCCTTGGAAAAGAGCTCGGTGTAATTTGCGGCGCCGGTGGACAGGGAGCCGCCCGCGGCCAGGAAGGAGACGACGATGGCCACGCCGATGATCACGATGGGGGCGGCGGTGGAGAGCATGCCCAGAGAGATGCCGCCGATGATCGTGGTGGCGGCGCCGGTCTCAGTGGAGTCGGCCAGGCCCTGGGTGGGCTTATAGGTGTCGGAAGTATAGTATTCCGTGAAATAGCCGATGGCGCAGCCGGCTACCAGACCGGCCAGGATGGCGATGTAGGGACCCCAGGAACCCATGATAAAGTAAGTCACCGGGGCGGCTATGATCGCGGCCAGCACCGCGGCGGTATAGGTTCCCTTGCGCAGGGTAGCCAGCAGGGACTTCTGGGTGGCATCCTCCTTGGTGCGGATCAGGAAGGTACCCAGCACGGAGCAGACCACGCCCACCACGGCGATGACCAGAGGCAGCAGCATGGCGTTCCAGGTCATACCGGAAGCAGAATAGGCCGTGGCGCCCAGCGCGAAGGTGGCCAGGATAGAACCCACATAGGACTCGTACAGGTCGGCGCCCATGCCGGCCACGTCGCCCACGTTGTCGCCCACGTTGTCGGCGATGGTGGCGGGGTTGCGGGGGTCGTCCTCGGGAATGCCGGCCTCGACCTTGCCCACCAGGTCGGCTCCCACGTCGGCGGCCTTGGTGAAGATGCCGCCGCCCACGCGGCCGAACAGGGCCATAAAGGATGCGCCCATGCCGAACATGACCATGGTCTGGGCGATCTTCTCAGCGGGGAAACCGGCGATGTACTTGAGGATGTGGAACCAGATGGACACGTCCAGCAGGCCCAGGCCCACCACAGTAAAGCCCATGACCGCGCCGGAAGAGAACGCCACGTTGAGGCCGCGGTTGAGGCTCTCGTGGGCGGCGTTGGCGGTGCGGGCGTTGGCGCTGGTGGCGATCTTCATGCCGATGAAGCCCGCCAGGGCGGAATAAATGCCGCCGGTAACGAAAGCAAAGGGGATGAACCAGTTGTCGAGCAGCCCGACCCAGGCCAGAATCAGCAGGATCACGAAGACGACGATAAAGATCTTTGCAACGGTGGTATACTGGCGCTTAAGATAAGCGTTGGCACCTTTACGAATAGATGCAGCTAATTTCTGCATCAGCTCAGTGCCTTCGGAGAACTTTAGCACCTTCTTGGCTTGCACTACGGCGAAGATTAAGGCGATTATACCCCCCACTAAGCCGAGCCAAAAGAGATTTTCCAGCAACGTTCCCAACTCCTTTGTTATTTGGGAAGCCTGATAACTCAGGGCTTCCCGGTTTCACAGACAAGTTAATATTAGCGCAAACTGCCCCCATTTGGCAAGTGCATCTTGAAAATGGAAAGCGCCAAATCCAAGGATTTGGCGCTTTCTACAAACTTGCAAAATGGGTCAAGAACGTTTCCATGCATTTCCGCTAAAGAGAACCAGGATAGGAAGAACCTCCAGGCGGCCGACGATCATACACAGGGAGAGGACGATCTTGGACAGGGGAGAAAAGGCGGCGTAATTCCCCATCGGTCCTACCAATTCCAACCCGGGGCCGATATTTCCGATGCAGGCGACCACGGCGGTGAAGGTGGTCCCAAAGGTGAAATTGTCCACGGCGACGACCAGCGTGGCGCCCAGCGTGATGAACATATAGGCGGCAAAGAAAACATAGACCGAGCGCAGGGCGTCCTCGTCCATGACCCGCCCGTCCAGCCGGACAACGTTCACCGAACGGGGATGGACGATCTGCCGGATCTCACGGAGGATCGACTTCAACAGCAGCAGCACCCGGGAGCATTTGATGCCGCCGCCGGTGGAACCGGCGCAGGCCCCGATGAACATAAGCAGCACCAGCAGCACCCGGGAGAATTCCGGCCACAGATTGAAATCGGTGCTGGCAAAGCCGGTGGTGGAGATGATGGTGCCCACCTGGAAGGCGGCGTGACGGACCGCTTCGCCGGGCGTGGGATACATATGCCGGATGTTGACGGAAATCAACACGATACTGGCAAAGACCACGATCAGGAAAAACCGCAGCTCGTCGCTTTTCAGAACCTGACGCACCTTGCCGCAGAGCACGAGAAAGTAGAGGGCGAAGTTGACCGAGAACAGTAGCATAAACAGGGTGATGATCACTTCGACTGTGGGGCTCTGATAGGCCGCGATGGACAGGTTCCGCACGGAAAAGCCGCCGGTACCGGCCGTAGCGAAGGAATTCACGAGGCTGTCGTAGAGCGGCATGCCCGCCAGACGCAGACAGAGGACCTGGATGAGGGTCATGACGCAATAGATACCGTAGAGGATCTTGGAGGATTGGCTGGTCTTGGGCACCAGCTTGCTCACCACGGGGCCGGGACTCTCCGCCTTCATCAGGTGCAGCGTGCGGGCGCCCAGACTGGGGAGCAGGGCGATGGCCAGGATGAGCACGCCCATACCGCCCAGCCAGTGCATGAAGGAACGCCAGAACAGGATGCCCTTTGGCAGGGGCTCCACGGCGGAGAGAATCGAGGCGCCGGTGGTAGTGAAGCCGGAGACCGACTCAAAGAAACAGTCGATGTAGGAGCGGAACAGGCCAAGCTCCGGATAGAGCCGTCCCCAGAAAAAAAACGGCAGCGCGCCCAGGGCCCCCACCAAAAGCCAGATCAGGGCAACGGCGAAGAAGCCCTCCCGGGGAAAGAAGTGGTCGTCGCTGCGCAGATGGGCCAGGATCAGCCCTACGGCCGCGATGAGCGGGATGGTGATCAGAAAGGGAAGCGGATTTTCGCGATAAAGCAGGCATACCAGCAGCGGCAGCAGCATGGCGGCGGCCTCCACCAGCAGGGTCTTGCCGGTCAGTTTAAAGACCAGTCGGAAGTTCATTGCACGGCCCCCATATCCAGCAGCGAGTCGTCATAAATGTCATTGATGTCCAAAATCCCGTGATTGCGGGAGACAATGATGACCGTATCGCCCTGACTGAGGATAGAGGAACCGTCGGGAATGATGATGCGGTTCTGGTGGACCAGAACGGCGATCAGGATTCCCTTTTTCAGCCGCAGATCCTTGAGCGGGATGCCCAGATTGCGGGTGGTATCGTTGGCCAGAAACTCCATAGCCTCCGCGTGGCCCCCGGCGATGCGGTACAGGGCGTTCATGACGCTGCCCTTGGAGTTCTGCATGCCGCGCACCACCTGGAGGATCTGGTTTGCAGTAATGAATTTGGGGGAAATCACGCTGTCCAGCCCAACCGCCCGGGCGATGCCGGCATAGTTCTGGCGGTTGGACTTTGCGACTACCTTTTTCAGACCCTGCTGCATGGCGTAGAGGGAGATGATCAGGTTGTCCTCGTCCCGGTCGGTCAGCGCCACAAAGGCGTCGGCGGCAGAGATGTTCTCCTGCTCCAGCAGTTCCTGATCGGTACCGTCGCCGCAGATGACCATGGTGCGGGGAAGCACCTCGGACAGATGACGGCAGCGGTCCATGCTCCGCTCCACGATCTTTACCCGCATGCCCAGGTGTTCCAAGATGGCGGTGAGATAGTGGGCGATCCGCCCGCCGCCCACAAGGAACACATCCTTGAGCCGGGGCGTGTAGCGGCCCAGCAGCTTGAAAAAGTCGGTCAGACCGCTGGGCTGGCCGATGAGATAAAGCCGGTCCTCCGCCTGGGGGACAAAGGAACCGTCCGGGATGGTGACCTCTCCGCACCGCTCCACCGCGCACATGAGCATGGGCAGCTCCTGGAGCTTATGGCTCTGCGCGGACAGGGGGTGACCCACGATGAAATCCCCCTCCTGGACCCGAAAACCGATCAGCTCCACACGGCCGCGATAGAAGGTTTCGATATTGGCGGCGGAGGGAAAGCGAAGCAGGCGGGAGATCTCGACAGCCGTAGCATTTTCCGGGTTGATGACCATGTCGATGCCCAGTTCCTGCTTGAGGGTGGCCAGCTCGGCGGCGTATTCCACGTTGCGCACCCGGGCGATGACGTACTTGGCGCCCAGCCGTTTGGCGGTCAGGCAGCAGACCATGTTCACCTCGTCCATACTGGTGGCGGCAATGACCACGTCCGCCGTATCCGCGCCGGATTCCCGCAGGGCGGAGATGGAAGCGCCGTTCCCCTTGACGCACATCACATCCAGAGACTCCGAGGCACGCCGGAGGGCGTCGTCGTTGGTATCGATGACGGTGACGTCATGCTCCTCCTGGGAGAGGTGCTCCGCCAAAGTGAAGCCTACCTTACCGTCTCCCACGATGATGATCTTCAAACTAAATTCATCCTTTCAGGGAAAACCCCACACACATTCCAGCTTATCATACCCCATCCAATGCCAGGATGCAAGAAGCAAGTCCTATTTTGTACGAAACGCCCTGCAGGGTTCGAAAGAGAGGGAGAAAGCCGCCGCTTCCACAGACGAAAGCCCCGCTGCGGCCGCAGCGGGGCTTTCGTCTGTGGAAGCGGGACAGCCGCCTGACTTGGCAAAGGGGCGCCGGACCATGGCGGTACGTTGTAAAGCGGAGGGAAGAAGGCGCGTTTCCGCCGCCTGCAAACGCTTCAGATGGTCCATTCACTGTGGATCAGGCCCACCAGATACCAGTCGTTTTCCGCCGCCTCGAACACCAGCTTCAAGGAGCACCAGTCGAATCCCTCCATTTTGGGATTCAGGCCGGGAAAGTAATACTCCACAAAGCGTCCATCCGGATAGCCCTCGGCCACATTTTCCAGCGCGTTGCCGCAGGCCTGCACATTGTCGATGCCGATCACAGGGGCCTGCGTATAATCGGTATTGAACACATAGCGCTCGAAATAGTCCGCCGCCGTCAGCTTGATGGGATCGCCCCGGCCGTCCTCCACGCCCCAGACATAGACGTTGTCGTCGGAGGCAAGGCCGGCGATCTGGCTGGCGGTCATCGTGTGGTCGCGGTCAGGGTCCACCGTGGAGTAAGGGGTAAAGGTGACGCCTTTTCCCGGGCTGATCAGAGTGGCCAGGGCGGTGTAATCCTTTTGCTTCAAGGCTTCCAGCACAACGCCCGCCCGTTCGACCAGACGGGTGTTGTCCGTCTCGTCCAGCGGCAGGGACGTAGGGGCGGGCAGGCCGGTGGCCAGCGCGAGATTCATTGTGGCAGGAAGCGGAGAATCGGCAGCGGAAGCCGTGGCGCGCACGAGACCGCCAGTGCCGGACAGAACGCCGCTGCCGCAGAAGATGCCCAGCGCAAAACCGGCCAGCAGGGCGACTACGGTGCAGATCACGGTCTTCTTCAAGCGGAACACTCCCTTCGACCGCGTCATTCAGACAATTTATTTTATGTGCTGCAGGCAAAAAAAGCAACAACAAAAGGTTACAAAATGCGGGCGCGCTTTGTACACCTTGCAAACACAGCGGGTCGGAGGTATAATAAGAGCCAAAAAGGGGGGGTGTGCGCCATGCATGAGCATGCGCTGCAATTCCATATTCAATGCGGCAGGGGAGACATAGGACGCTACTGCATCCTGCCGGGCGATCCGGGCCGCTGTGAGAAGATCGCCGCCTATTTCGACCACCCGGTCAAGGTAGCCTCCAACCGGGAATTCACCACGTATACGGGGACGCTTCTGGGGGAAAGGGTGAGCGTCTGTTCCACCGGGATCGGCGGACCCTCTGCGGTCATCGCCATGGAGGAGCTGCACGCGCTGGGGGCGGATACCTTTGTGCGGGTAGGCACCTGCGGTGGGATCGCTCTGAAGGTGAAAAGCGACGATGTGGTGATCGCCACCGGCGCGGTCCGGCATGAGGGGACCTCCCGGGAGTATGCGCCAATGGAATTTCCCGCCGTGGCCGATTACACGGTGCAGTCCGCCCTGGTGGCCGCGGCCCGGGCGCTGGGCAAGCCATGGCATGCAGGGGTGGTCCAGTGCAAGGACTCTTTTTACGGGCAGCACGACCCGGAGCGCATGCCCGTGTCCTATGAACTCCAGGCCAAGTGGCAAGCGTGGAAGCGGCTGGGCGTGCTGGCCTCGGAGATGGAGTCGGCCGCGCTGTTCTGCTGTGCCGCCGCCCTTGGGGCGCGCTGCGGCTCCTGCTTCCACGTGATCTGGAACCAGGAACGGGAGGCGGCCGGACTGGATCAAACGGAGAGCCACGACCTGTCCGCCGCAATCCAGGTGGGGGTAGAGGGGCTCAAGCATCTGATCCGGACCGACCGGGAAGCGGCCCGATGATCCCAAACAGCCAGGAAGGCAAGGGACACAAAGGAGGAGCAGGACGCTCAGGCCGGGATAGCCGGAATAGGCCAGGAACGGGCCGATTGAAACCGTGGACAGACCGGACATCCCGAGGCAGAGCCATAGAAAACCGCGAAACCCATATGCCCCGCTGCGGAACCTCACCCAAAACATAAGCACGCCCCCTTTTTTTATTTCCAGTATATCGCAGATCCGGCGGATGTCAACCGGAGGTGATCCTATGGCGGAAGAAGTCGGCATCAGCGGAACACCTCACACAGAAATCGGGCGTGGGAAGGCGGTGCTTTCCCACGCCCGATTTCTGCAAAAAATGGGAAGACACGCAACTGCTGCCTTCCTGCCGGAAGCATGACGGGCCAGCGGCCCGCTGGCCTCCGGTCCCGCTTGCGGAGCAGAGAGGTTATCTGCGCGTCTTCCAGGCGCTGATCCGTTCGATTTCCAGGTCGGTACAGCGCTGTACGCCGTGTCGGTCAACCGCATTTCAGCCAGCGGGGGAGCCTGGATGGGGCCATCACAGCCATCAGACAGAAAAAAACGCCCAGAGCCAGCAAAATGTCTCCGATGCTGGCAAATCCCTGAAAAGGTGGGATGGGGCAGTAAAGAATATCGCCCAAAAACAGCAACCGGGTATGGGCGTCGGCGGCGGCATACATCGGGATTGCGCCGGAGAGCAGCGCGGCGCTCCCCTCATCGCTCATCAGCGCCGCCGCCCAGGCGGCCACCGGCATCCGCCATCCGTTGGCCGCAATGACCGTCAGATTGCACAAGCTGCCCGCGCCCAGGAACAGGGCAGTCTTTTTCAGATGCCGGTTGCACACCAAAAAGACCAGCAGCAGCCCGTAAGAGAGCAGCAGCGTCCAGGGCCGCAGGAAAAAACGCTGCAGCAGCAGTGCGGCCACAGGCAGCGGCAGCAGGCGCAGACCGGCGCCCTCGAAACGGGAGAGCCGGCCGCCGGTGCACCAGCCTGCAGCCAGGGCGCACAATACGGCTAAGATCAACACGGGACCTGTTCCTCATCAAGCCGGGCCGAGCGCTCCAGAAGCCCGCCCTCCGCCAGCTCGGCCAGCGTCACCGCCACCTGGGGATGGAACTGTTTGCCGGCCTCTTCCCGCAGGATGGCGGCCGCCTGGAGCGGGGTGCGGCCTCTGCGGTAGGGCCGGTCGCTGGTGATGGCGTCATAGGCGTCCGCCGCCCCCAGGATATAGGTTTCGATGGGCAGTTCCTCTCCACAGGTGCCGTCGGGATAGCCCCGCCCGTCGTAGAATTCATGGTGATGCAGGACCAGGGGGATGATTGCCTCGTAACCGTCCAGATTTTCCAAGATGCGTACTCCCTTGGCCGGATGGGTCTGGATGACCGCGCGCTCCTCCGGCGTTAAGGCGCCGGGCTTCTGCAGGATGGAATCGGGGATGCCGATCTTTCCGATATCGTGGAAAACGGCGGCGGTGGAGAGCGTTTGCACCCGCTTGGAGGATAGGCCCATCTGTTCGGCCAGCTGAACGGCATACCGGCGCACGCGGGTGGAATGACCCTCGGTATAGGGGTCCTTTGCTTCCAAAGCGGCGGCCAGGGTCTGGATCACGTGGATCTGATGCTTCTGGCTGTCCAGATACAGCTTGAAGGAATAACGCGCCAGCAGCAGAGGCAGCATAAACAGGATCGCCAGCCAGGGGCCGGCATCCAATTTCAGCAGAAAGGCCAGAAAATAGCCGATGGGCGCGGACAGCACGATACTGGGCGCCAGGCTGGAAAACATCTGGAAGACGGTGGGGTAGAGCTTGACGTGCTGGCTCAGCATAAAGTAGAGCAGGATGACCACCACATTGGCGATCATGGCCACCACGATGAACAAGACGGCGGGAAGAAGCACATAGGGCAGCGCGATGTCGCCCGGCCGGCCGCCCACCGCGTAATAGGCCAGGCCGCCCACCGCATAGGAGATGCTGTGGTTGCCCAGATTGAACAGCGTCTTGGAAGGCGCGGTATTGAAGATATGCTCCCGGCTCTTGCCGTCGGGGGAGGGGATGACCACAAAGGGAGAGGTGACCAGTTTGATCAGCACCGCGGCCTCCGGCCCTAAGATGAGGATCGTGGCCAGGATGCTGATAAAAGAGAGATCCACGGTGCAGTCCTCACGGAGATAAAGGGGCAGGCAGCAGCTGCCCCAGGCAAACAGGAGCAGCACCAGAAAGACGCCCGTATAGCTGAGGTTCCAGGGGCCGGACAGGACCAGCAGGAAGCGGTAGGCGCAGAATACGCCCGTACAGAGCCCGAGGACGCTGATAAGAGCCATATAGCACTTGGTAGCAGGACGCATCTGACGTTTCCTCCATAGCGGATCGAACTGGTGGAGCAGAACACGGACAGCCGGCAAAGTGGGCTGTCCGTGTTCGGTTGGCCTTAGCGGATATTGAAAAACGCGCCGCCGGCCAGGAGCAGGGAAACGAGGGACGTAAGCGCAGCAACAAACTTCGCCTTATTCATCGAATATAGCCTCCTTGACAGTACTCTGTCATTCGCTAGAGACAGGCCATATCCGCTTCGCTCGCAATCAAACTGTAACTGCCGGGATCAGGAAACTTGTCCGCTCTCCGGAGAAGGGGGAAGCGTGGAAAAACGGCGGTTCACACCGTCCAGCGTGGCCAGAGCCACCGAAAAGTTGGGGTCCTCCCCCTCGTAGCAGGCGCCCAGCAGGGCTTCGGTCTTGCCGCTGCGTTTTAAATGAAGGCCCACCAGAACCGCCTGCCGGTCTCCCATGGGGGTGCGGCGGACATCGTCCAGCACGAACCGGCACTCCGGAGAGAGCAGCAGGTTCAGGGCTTCCACCGTGGCCTGGGCGATGGCCCGCATCCGTCCGGCGGCGGACAGGTCGCAGGCGGAACGGCCGACGTAGGGGCTGCCGTCCAGAGACAAATGGACCACGGCCGCAGAGCCGTCCCGTCCGGCGGAGAGCTCCAGCCGTTCGCACACCAGGCGGCGCTGGCCCTCCCGGCGCAGGCAGGAACCGGGAATCTGCGCCACGCTGATGATCCGGTGATCCAGCTCTACCTGGAATTTGGCCAGCATGGCCGACTGAATGTCCCGGACGATCTGCTTTGGACCGCGGGACTGATCGGAGAGGATGTGGACCTCGCGCACCGCGCCGTTTTCCAGGGCGAACTCGGCGCCGAGCACGCCCGGAAGCCGCTCGATCAAAGCCTTCCAGACGTCGGTCTGCAATACATGATCCAAAAGAGCTCCCTCCTCGCCGAAGTGAAAGAATGGTGACGGCTTCTATTATACAGAAAACGACGGATTTGTGCAATAGGTTACATAATAGTTTTCTGAAATAATTTTCAAGAGAAAAAAGTGAATATATGACTTTTTATGAAGGGCGCATGCAGCCCGTCCGGGTGCATAGAATAAAGAGAGATACCGGAGGGAGGCGGCGGTATGGAGGAGCGGTATGCTCTGGCGGAGGGAAAGGGCAGGCTGACGGTCCGCGCGGCGGAGGGACGGGTGGCCTGTGAGGCAATGCTGCCGGACGACGGCAGGGGGCTGTATAAAGCGTATCTGTCCGGCCCGCAGGGCCGTTTTCCGCTGGGGGCGCTGCTGCCCGAGGGGGGAACGCTTGTCCTGCGCCGCACGCTCTCTGTGGGCGAATTGGAGCGCCGGGGCGTCTGGCCGCCCACGGGGGGCGGAGTAGAACTGGCGTACCCGGCGCAGCGGCATCCGGCAGCCCCGCCGGCGCCGCCGGGCTGGGTACGGGAGGCGCAGCCGGGGCGTCTGATGGGGGAGATGCTGCTGGCGCGCTGTGCCGGCGCGGCGGAAGGCGCCCTGCTGCGCCGGGAGGAGGACGGATTTTCCCTGGCGCTCCCCTTCCGCACGGACCGGCGCTTTCCGCTGACGCCGCTGTTCTGCTTTGCGAAAGTGGAAAACCTGGGGGAGGAGCATTACGCGATTTTTTGCTTCAATCGCTGCGGGTGCCCCAGGCCGCCGCATAAAGGGGAGACGCAGGGATAAACTATGGGGGCAGTCTGAAACAAAGGAGTGAAAGCGTTATGGCAAACCTGACCAACAAGGAACTGGCGGGCCTGTCCGACCAGCTGGATTTTGAAAAGGTGCTCTGCTGCAAGTACCAGGCCGCCGCCCAGGAGTGTACCGAGGCCGATCTGAAGAATTGCTTCCAGCAGTACGCCAGCCAGCATAAGCAGAATTTTGAAACACTGCTGAACTTTTTGAAGTAATAAAGAGGAGGGACGACCATGAACGACCAGGAGCGGATCACAGACCTGATTTTTGCGGAGAAGAAGATGTCCTCCAACTACGATACCTTTGCCTCCGAGTGCGTCAATGTGCAGCTGCGGGACGAGTACCTGAACATCCTCAATCAGGGCCATAAGACCCAGACCGAGCTGTTCAAGACCGCCCAGCAGAAGGGCTGGTATCAGGTGGAACAGGCGCCCGAGAGCAAAGTGAGCACCGCCTACGCCAAGTTCAACAACCAGAAGCCCCAGTGATCGGCCGGGCCGGACTTTTACCGAAGTCCGGCCCTTTTTACATTGCGGAAGCATCCGCTTTATGCTACAATAATGCCTGTTGAATCGGCCGCAATGCAGCGGAATGGCGCGGCGATGGCGCGCCCCCGGTCACCGGTAAAATGGATTCAAAAGAGGAGTTTACAGCGTATGAGTAAAGCGAACAAGGCAAAGGGCGGTAATCGGACGGTCGTGATCGCCGCGATCGGTCTGGCGATCGTGGTGGCGGCGCTGCTGCTGGTCTGGCGGACCATGGGACCGCAGAGCGCGGCGGGCGGAAAGACCGTCACCGTTCAGGTGGTCCACGAGGACGGAAGCAGCAGGGATTTTACCCTGAATACTGATGAGGAGTTTCTGGGCGCCGCCCTGATCGCGGACGGCGTGGTGGAGGATAACCAGAGCGCTTACGGCCTGTATATCCTTACGGCCGACGGCGAGACCGCCGACGAGAGCAAGCAGGAGTGGTGGAAGCTCACCAAGGAGGGGGAGATGGTGAATACCGGTGCCGACGTCACCCCCATTGCGGACGGGGAGCATTATGAACTGACCCTCACCGTGGGTTATGACGGCTTCTGATCGCCCTTCCCGACGCCCGATGCGGGCCAGGGAGATCGTGCTTCTTGGCCTGCTGGGGGCGGTGCTTTTCGTTTCCAAGATGGCGCTGGCCGGGCTGCCCAATATCGAGCCGGTCTCTCTGCTTATTATGGTGTACATGGCGGTCCTGGGCTGGCGGGGACTGTTTCCGGTCTATATCTATGTGTTTCTGGAATATTTGATCTGGGGCGTCAACCTGTGGTCCATTTGCTATCTATATGTGTGGCTGGTGCTGGCGCTGCTGGCCCGTCTGCTGCGTCGGATGGAGTCTGCCTTGGGCTGGGCGGTGCTGTCCGGCGCGTTCGGCCTGTGCTTCGGCGCGCTGTGTGCGCTGACCTATCTGGTGGCCGTGGGCTGGTCTTACGCTCTGAGCTGGTGGATCAGCGGCATCCCCTTCGACCTGGCGCACTGCGCCGGGAATTTTGGGATGGCCTTGGTGCTCTTTCGGCCCTGCCGCAAGGTGCTCGCCCGCCTGGCGGGGAATCTGGCAAGGCCTTGAACGGGTCTGCTTGAACGCCCCCGGCCCTGACGGCCGGGGGCGTTTTGCGTGCGGCGCGGAGAAATTTGCATCCTTTTGGGGAATCGGGTATACTGGAAGCTGATTTGAAACGAGCGGGGGAGAAGCCATGCTGCTTTCTGCGGAGCAAGTGACGAAACTGTATGGGGACCGGGTCCTGCTGGACCGGGTATCGTTTTCGCTGGACCGGGGCGATAAAGTGGGAGTCATCGGGGTCAACGGCGCAGGAAAATCCACGCTCCTGCGCCTGCTGGCGGGAGCAGAAGAGCCGGACGGCGGAGCAATCGTACGGGAATCAAACGTACGCCTGGAGTATCTGATGCAGGACCCGGCCTTTGAGGCGTCCCGCACGGTGCTGGAGCAGGTGCTGCTGGGCCTTTCCGAGAATGCCCGCGCGCTGGCGGAGTATGAGGCGAAGAGCATCCTCAGCCGCCTGGGCGTACGGGCGTTTGAACAGAAGATGGGGCGGCTCTCCGGCGGGGAGCGCCGCCGGGCGGCGCTTGCGGCGGTGCTGTGCCGCCCCTGTGATGTGTTGATTTTGGACGAGCCCACCAACCACCTGGACAGCGACATGGTCGCCTGGCTGGAGGAGTGCCTGCGTGCCAGAAAGGGCGCTCTGGTGATGGTGACCCACGACCGCTATTTCCTGGAGCGGGTCGTCCGGAGCATGGTGGAGGTGGAGGACGGCAGGCTGTTCCGGTATGAAGGCAATTACGACGACTATCTGGAGCGCCGCGCGCAGCGGCAGGAAAGCGAGCGCGCCAGCGAGCGCAAACGGCAGGCGCTGCTGCGCCGGGAATACCAGTGGGTGATGCAGGGCCCCACCGCGCGGGGCACCAAAAGCCGGGAGCGGTTGGAGCGGTACGAGGCCCTGAAGGCCCAGACCGGGCCGGAGGAAAAAGCTTCCATGGAACTTTCCGCATGTTCCTCGCGTCTGGGAAAGAAGACCATCGAATTGCGCGGGATCACGAAGGCCTTCGGCGCGCGCACCGTCCTGCGGGACTTCAGCTGCCGGTTTCTGCGGGACGACCGGGTGGGGATCGTGGGGGTCAACGGCAGCGGAAAGTCCACGCTGCTGAACCTGATCGCCGGGGCGCTGCGTCCGGACCGGGGGGAGATCGAGATCGGGGAGACCGTGCGCATCGGCTACTTCCGCCAGGAGGTGCCTGATATGGATGGGGATACCCGAGTCATCGACTACGTCAAGGAGATCGGCAACCGGATCGCCACCCCGGACGGCATGGTCACGGCGTCCCAGCTGCTGGAGCAGTTCCTGTTCCAGGAGCCGGTACAGTGGAGCCCCATCGGCAAACTCTCCGGCGGGGAAAAGCGGCGATTGTTTCTGCTTTCCATCCTGGCCGCCGCCCCCAATGTGCTGCTGTTGGACGAGCCCACCAATGACCTGGATATCCCAACGCTCACGGTTTTGGAGGATTATCTGGAGCGCTTTCCCGGCATCGTGATCGCGGTCTCGCATGACCGGTGGTTTCTGGACCGGGTGGTCCGGCGGGTGTTTGCCGTGGAGGAGGATGGTACGCTACGGGCCTATCCGGGCGGCTATACCGATTATCTGGAGGCCCGGCGGGCCGCAGAGCGGGCCAGGGCCCCCAAGCCCCGGCAGGAAAAGCGCCCGGAGAAAACGGCGGGCGCCCCAAAGCGGAAGTTTTCCTACAAAGAACAGCGGGAATTTGAAACCATCGACGGCGAGATCGCAGCGCTGGAAGCGCAGATCGCCCAGGTACAGGCGGAGCAGGCGGCCAATGCCAGCGATTATGTGACCCTCCAGACGCTTCAGCAGCGGCAGGAGGCGCTGGAAACCGTTCTGGAGGAAAAAATGGAGCGCTGGGTCTATCTCAACGACCTGGCCGAGCAGATCGCCAATCAAGAGAAATAGAGGAGAAATGATTATGGTGGGACTATGGCGGCCCTTGGCGGCCCTTGTGCTGGCGGGACTTTTGGGGTGGACGGCGGCCGCCCCGGCGCGGACGGCGGGAGCGGACGCTGCGGCAGAGGAATTCCGGGCGGTGTGGGTGGCTACGGTGTACAACCTGGATTACCCGGCCAAGGCCACCACGGACCCTGCGGCGCTGAAGCGGCAGGCCGACGAAATCCTGCGGGGCTGCGCGGATATGGGGATGAATGCGGTCATCCTCCAGGTGCGTCCCTCCTGCGACGCCCTGTACCCCTCGCGGCTGTTCCCATGGAGCCGTTATCTGACCGGACGGCAGGGGACCGCGCCGGCGGAGGGGTTCGATCCCCTGGCCTATTGGGTGGAGCAGGCCCACGCGCTGGGACTGGAGCTTCACGCCTGGATCAACCCCTTTCGGGTGACCAAGGCCGGGGCGGAGGAGCTGGCCGCCCTGTCGGCAGACCACCCGGCCGTCCTCCATCCGGAATGGGTGGCGGAACATGACGGCAACTACTACCTGGACCCCGGCCTGCCGGAGGTGCGGGAACTGGTGGTCCAGGGGGCGGAGGAGCTGGCCCGCAATTACGATGTGGACGGGATCCATCTGGACGACTATTTCTACCCCGGTTCCGACTTTGACGATGCCGCCGCCTTTGCCCGCTACGGCGGAAGTTTTTCCAATGTGGGGGACTGGCGGCGTGAGAACGTAAACCAGTTGGTAAAGGCGCTGGGGGAGCGGCTGCATGCCATCCGGCCTGAGCTGGCCTACGGCATCAGCCCTTCCGGCGTGTGGGCGGACAGCCGGAGCATCCCCGGGGGCTCCCGTACCACTGGGGGATATGAGAGCTATTACGCCGCCTACGCCGACAGCCGGAAGTGGGTGAAGGAGGGCTGGATCGACTACATCTGTCCCCAGATCTACTGGTACATTGGACACAAGACGATGGATTATGCGGCGATTGCCCGCTGGTGGGCGGATACGGTAGAGGGGACAGGAGTTTCCCTTTACATAGGCATGGCGGACTATCAGGCGGGAAAAAGCGATCCGGCCGATCCGTGGTACGGTACGGCGGCCATCCAGGCGCAGCTGGCGCTGAACGACACGCTGCCCCAAGTGGCGGGGGAGGTCCACTTCCGCTACCGGCTCATCGCGTCCAACGACGCCTTGAGCGCCCTTTACCGGGAGACCTACCAGAGGGTGCAATCCCCTGTGACAGAACCCACACCGGCGCCGACCGCAGCTGTGCCCACCCCTGTGCCCACGCCTGAGCCGTCTGGCTCGCTCCGTCTGGACACATCCGGCAAGGGGGCCTACATCCAGGGCAGCGGCGGCCTGTTTCGACCGGATGACGCCCTGACTCGAGCTGAGGCGGTGGCCCTGTTGGCCCGCCTCAGCAAAGATGAGCAAGGGAACTTGCTTTACAATGAAGCGGAGACCGCGAGCGGATTTCCCGACGTGGACGCCGATGCGTGGTATGCCCCTTATGTGGCCTTTGCCCGCGCTTGGGGCGTAGCCGGCGGCTACCCGGACGGCACCTTCCGTCCGGAGTCGCCGGTGAGCCGGGCGGAACTGGTGAAGCTGCTCTGCGCCTATTTTGATCGGCCGGGCGCGGCAGGGGAAACCTCCTTTCCCGATGTGCCGGCCGGTCATTGGGCGGCGGACGCCATCGCTTATGCGGCCGCGCAGGGCTGGATCTCCGGTTATCCAGACGGCTCCTTCCAGCCGGAGCAGACCGTGACGCGTGCGGAGACGGTCAAGATATTGAACCGGGCGCTGGGGCGTCCGGCGGCCGAGCAGGCGGAACCGGAGACCCTTTTTTCGGATGTCCCCCAGACCCACTGGGCCCGCGCGGAGATCCTGGCGGCGGCCCAGTAAAAAGGAGCCGCTGCAGGAGGGAACGTTTGCAGCGTTCCCCTCACGACCGCGCAGCCGCAAAACAGGGAAGTCCCCAGCGCGGATGACCGGGTGTCCGTGATTTGGATCATACCAGCTGGAGCGATCTGTTTGAGGTGTGGAGAGCGTTGCGGCCGAAGCGTATCCAGACCATATCCCTGTGACGATCCGTATCCCGCTCAAAATTTTAAGGTATTACCGCATCATTCAACGCGTGCGGATCGGCGCGAAAATTTATGCCGCAAAAAGGCGCAAAACCGCAGGAATGCTTTTTGTATTACAAGGTTTTGCAACGCATTTGTGGGGCAAATTGGCCGCCAAGACGTGTGTGGGGAATTGTGCGGTGATGCCTTAAGTGCGGTGATGCCTTAAACAAATGCCGAGGCGGAACACCCCTGAAAAAGGAGTTGCTCCGCCTCGGCATTTTTATGGGCGTCGGTTTTGCAGCGCGCCTTTTGGCGTCTTGCGTCCGCAGGGTGTTCTGCAGCTCCCGAGCGCGCGGCGTACGGACGGGGCCCAAGCTCCGGGAGGGATGGACGGAAAAACGGGCGCGCACGCCCTGCGCGGCCTCCTATTCTTCCCGGCAGGCGTAAAGGGCTTTGGAGATCTGTTCCGAAGCCTCCCGCAGGGCGGGGAGATATTTGAGAAGGGTTTTAGGATCCTCGACGCCGATAAAGCCGCTGAAGGACAGGGCGGCGATAATGGTGCCCTGATTGTCGCGCACCGGCACCGCGATACATGAGCCGTTGGCCGAAGATTCCCTGTCGTCAAAGGCATATCCCTGCCGGGCGACCAGGCGCAGCTCGTTCCAAAAATGTTCCGGATCTGCGATCGTGTTGGGCGTAAACGTTTGGAACGGCGTGGATTCCAAAAGCATGTCCACGATGGGAATGGGCAGTTCGGAAAGCAGGACCTTCCCGCCCGCACAGGCATAGAACGGCATGGCGGAGTTGAGCGGGACCACATAGTCCACAAGATTTTTTGTGCGGGACTGCTGGAGGATAAAGCATTCTGCGCCGTCCCGCACCGTCAGATTCATGGCCTGCATCCATTCTTCCGTATAGCGGTTCATGATAAACGCGGAAACGTCCTTCAGCGCCAGATACAGATTGTTTTTTTCTGTGACAAAGCTGATTTTCTCTCCGGGAATATAGCGACCGTCGGTAAACTGGAATGCCCATCCCGATTTTTCAAGGGTCTTCAGGATGCGAAAGGCCGTGGAGGGATTCAGTTCGCAGAGTTTTGCAATTTCGTTCACGCCGAGACGCTCGCGCCGGGCACGCAGCAGATCCAGAACAGCCAGGGCTCGCTCCACCATTTTGATGGTTTCAACATTCTTACTCTGATTTTCCAAAATGATGACCCCCACATATTTTTCTACGCTTCCAGGTGCAGCAAAGGTCCTGCACGGTACTGCAATCAAAATCGGAATAATAATTTCGAGAATGGAACGGAGTGACTTCTTTCTATGATTTACTATACTGTATCCGGCGCTTTTTTGTCAATATTGAAAGGAGAGAAATCATAAAATTGGTAGGATATCCAACAGGAAGGAGGGATTTGAGCTAAAAGTATGGCGGAAATGTTACAGACAGAGGTTTGGTTGTGTATTATGCCGGTTTTCAATTGTACTGTTTGGATAAATATAACAAAAACGACTGGGCGGCTGGATTCTGCCTTGCATTTTGATTTTCGTTGTGCAATAATTAAATCGGAATAGATATTCCAATAAAATATTTTGCGATCAAAAGGAGATGCAGTTATGGCGAGAGAAAAGCTCAGCGGGATCTATATTCCGGTCGTAACCCCCTTTCACAGGGATGAATCCATCAACTTCAGCGCCATTAAGGAGATCACCAGGTTTTTGGCGGACAACGGAGTCACCGGTATCATTCCCTCCGGCAGCACCGGGGAAATGATCGCATTGACCAAGGAAGAGCAGATCGCGGTCAACAAGGCGTATATCGAAGCCGGCCATGACAATGGGATCAAGGTGGTCGCATCCACCGGCGCCTATCGCACCTGCGACGTGGTGGAGTTATCCAAAGCGGCCGAGTCTGACGGAGCGGACGGCATTATGGCGGTCACGCCCTGGTACATGGGACCCAACGAGAAGGAGCTTCTGGTCCACTACAAAACGATCCACGATGCGATCAGCATCCCCGTGATGCTGTATCACAACCCCTACTATTCCACTGTGCTGATGAGCGACAAGTTCATGGCAAAGCTGTATCTGGAAGGCTGCATCGACGCGGTCAAGGAGCGCCAGGCCGACGTGTTCCGCCAGCAGGACCTGCGCCACCTCACGGACGACAACTTCGCGATCTTCTACGGCTACGACGTCTGTCCCGTGGAGACCCTGTGCTGCTGGACCGACGGCTGGGTGTGCGGCACCGGCAATCTGTTCCCCAAGGAGAACGCCGAGGTCTACAAGCTGGCGAAGGGGAAGAAGGTGGAGCAGGCCATGAAGGCGCACACCGAGCTGGTACGCCCCTACCTGCATCTGTTTTCCGAGCCGGATTCCAACGGCGACGTGCTCTGGCTCCAGATCATCAAGGAGGGCCTGAAGCTGCGGGGCATCGACGCGGGCTACTGCCGCAGGCCGGTGCTCTCCGAGCTGCCGGAGGAGACGCTCAAGCGCCTGAAGGACACCCTGAAGCATTACGGCTACCTGGACTGACGTACCATGACGCACGGCCTTGTTTCTAAGCGGCTCCGCTCAATAGCGGGAAATGAGGCCCGGCCTTAGGAAGGAGACATGGCGACATGAACCAAAAAACGTTTGACGTGATCGTGGCCGGCGGCGGCACCGCAGGCGCGATCGCGGGGCTGGCCGCCGCCAGGAACGGTGCCAGGACCCTGATCGTGGAAAAGAACCGGTGCTTGGGCGGGCAGTTTACAGCGGGTATGATGGGCGCGTGGGTCGGCTTCAGCGATAAACTGCACCGCTGTGTCGGCGGCATCGCCTGGGAGCTGCGCAACATCCTCAACGAGCTGGGCGCCGTTGTTGACGAGGACCCGGAAACGGATGTATGCTACCTGTATGATACGGAGGTCGCAAAGGTGGTCTTGGCCGACCTGGCGGCCCGGGAGCCCAATCTGACCACGTATCTCAACACGCAGATCGTGGACGTCCTGCAGGTGGGCGATACCCTGAGCGGACTGGTCATCCTGTCTGAAATGGAATTGATGGAGGTCCGTGCCGAGATGATCGTGGACTGCACGGGTGACGCAGCCGTGGCCGCGAAGGCCGGGGTCCCCTGTGAGATCCGTCCCAAGAAAGAGATTCAGCCCATGAGCCTGGTGGGGAAAATGTCCGGCGTGGATCTGGCGCGGGTCAAGGCGTATTATAAAGAGCATCCGCCCGTAAAAGATCACATGGTGGCCCCCTCGTGGCGGGAGTTCAAAACGTTCCCCGGCTTTATGCACTATGGCTTCATGGACATGCTGGAGGGCGTGGAGCTTCCGCCTCATTTGGAATATCTGCGCAGCTGGTTCGGCACCTTCATGTCCTCTCCCAACGAAGGCGAGATTACCATCAACTGCTCCGGTGCGATCGCCTCCCACAGCATCGAGGGCTTTGAGGAAAAAACCAGGCAGGAGAACTTTTCGCAAAAATGTCTGTACGATGTGGCCGAAGCGCTGAAACGGTATGTGCCGGGATTTGAAAACGCTTATCTCAGCGCCATATCCGGCTTCCTGGGCGTGCGGGAGAGCCGCAGGGTCCTCGGCGACTACAAGGTGACGATGGATGACTTCATGGCCGCACGGGACTTTGAGGACAGCATAGGACGTGGCGCCATGCCCGCCGGCTATCACACGGCGGACGGCGTGACCATGATCGTGTACAATCTGGAGCCCGGCAAGTCCATGACCATCCCTTATCGGTGCATGGTGGCCAAGGGCAAAGAGAATCTGCTGGTCGCGGGCCGCTGCGCCTCCTATGAGATCGAGGTGGCCAACTGCATTCGCTGTATGCCTCAGTGCATGGCCATGGGCGAGGCGGCCGGCACGGCCGCGGCGCTTGCTGTGAAACACAGCGTGACCGCCCGGAGAATCGACGTTGGGGAGCTTCAGAAAATTTTAAAGGACAACGGCGGCATCCTTTGATCCCGCAGTGTTTGTACCCTCTGGACAAAATTTGCATGAGACAGGAAAGGAGAACTACAATGACGAAGAAGCTCACATCCCTGCTGCTGGCCGTTGTTCTCGTGGCACTCACGCTGACCGCCTGCGGACCGGAGAGCGCCGATCCTCCTGTATCCGAAAAACCAGAAGACCTGTCTTCGGCGCAGACGCCGGACGCCTCCGCCGACAGCGCTTCCTATGAGGGACAAAACCTTGTGATCTGGACAAACCTGACCGCCGATGCGCAGTATGAGGTGCTCAACAAGCAGTTCAACGAGCTGGGGGCGGAGCTGGGTGTCACGGTCACGGTGGAGAAGGTCTCCTTCAATGAGATGTACGGAAAGCTTGCCACCGCGGTCTCTTCCGGCGATGTGCCCGACATCATGCACACCAACTTCGGCGGCACGGCGTACCTGTACGAAACCGAAAGCATCATGCCCATGGACGACGTTATCAACGACATTGGGGCCGGCGATTTTTCCGACGCGTATCTCAGGGTCCTCACCGGAAAGGACGGAAAGATCTACGGACTGCCCGACTGGGCCATGCATACCTCCGTATGGTACCGCAAGGACCTGTTTGCGGAGAAGAACCTGAAGGTACCCACCACTTGGGCGGAATTTTTAACCACCGCGGAGGCCCTCAACAGCGACGGGATGAAGGGCTTCAACGTGCCGTTGGACAGCGTGCAGGTCGCGGCACAGACCTTCTATGAGATGATGTGCTCCGCGGGGGTCTACTTTATCGATCCCGAGACCGGCGAGTACTGCTTCGATGAAGAGAAGGAAAAGGCCGTTGAGGTCATCGATTATCTGGTGGAGCTGTACCGGAAGGCATCTCCCGCCGGTTCCCTGGCATGGTCCTGGGGCGATTACCGCAACGCCCTGTCCGTAACGGGCACGGTGGCGATGTCGCTGGATATGGGCGCGGTTATCGGCAACGCCCAGAGCAACGCGCCGGAGATGGTGGAAAAGCTCGGCTGCTTTGATTTCCCCGGTGTGGATGGGAATAAGGCCGCGTCCTTCGGCTCCGGTTACTGCTTTGTGGCGGTACCCCAGACCGACGATGCCCGCAGCGCCCTGGTCCACGATTTCCTGACGGCGCTCTATACCCCGGAACGCGCGGCGGAGCGCGCGCTGTCCCGTCCGATGTTTGCCTTCCCGTCCTACAAGCCCGCCTTTGAGCGATACAGGGCCAGCGACAAGGTCGCGCTCTTTCAGGATGAGGTCAACTACATCCTGGACGCCTATGAAAACGGCGCCTGGTACTGGTACGGGATGGAGGCCGGTCTGAACGGCCTGTCCGCCTACATCGAATCCACGGGGATCTTCGGCGAGGCGCTTCAGGGCGCGTGCGACGGTACTTACACCGCAGAGCAGGCATACGACCTGATCAACGAAGATCTGATGAGTTATGAAAGCTAGACCGGTGCTCCGATGCAGCGGATGGAGAAAGAGCGTGGTGACCCCGCGCTCTTTCTCCCGCCGGCCGTTTTCCACGGAAGGCATCCAAGGCTTGCGCGTCGGGACGCGGATCGGACGCCGGAGCCCGCTGTATGGGGAGGGGAAGGAACGATGAGACGTGGACCGGCATTGAAAAGGAGCAGGCTTCTGGGAAGCTATGACAGAAGGCACAAACTGATCGGTCTGGCGTTTTCCCTCCCCGCCATTCTGTTTTTGATCCTGTTTGTGGTCTATCCGGTTTGCTACAACGTCTGGCTGAGCTTTACCAATACGTCGCTGATCAAAAAGACCAGCGAGTTTATCTGGCTGGACAATTATGTAAGGCTGTTTGACAATCAATTGTTCTGGAAGTACTTCTGGAATACCTGCAAATGGACCTTCTGGTCGGTGCTGGGGCAGCTTGCCCTGGGGCTGGGAATCGCGCTGCTGATCGCGCGGCCCATGAAGGGCGGCACTGCGCTCAGAAGCTTTTTGCTGATCCCCTACGTCGTGCCCGCCATCACGCTGGCCCTTGTTTCCAGGTGGATGCTCAACAACGAGTACGGCATCATCAGCCATTGGCTTCAGCAGGCGGGGTGGCTGCAGGAGGGACAGTCCCTGCTGGCCATGCAGGGCTCCGCCATGTGGGTGGTGGTCATCCTCAACATCTGGCGCTCCTACCCCTTTCCCATGCTGATCTACTGGGCGGCCCTCAAGGGGATCGATAAAGGAATCTATGAGGCGGCCAGCGTGGACGGAGCCACAAAGTGGCAATGTTTCTGCTATATTACGCTGCCGGAGCTGAAAAATACGACCATCGTTCTGGTGGTGCTGCGTACCATCTGGACCGCAACCTATTACGACCTGATCTATATGGTCACCGGCGGCGGGCCCACCGGATCCACCACCACGCTGCCGATCCTGATCTATCAGGCGTCCTTTGGAAAGTATCAGGTGGGATACGGCGCGGCGATCTCCATGGTGCTGGGAGTGCTGATGTTCGTCTGCATCATCTTTTATGTGACAAAATCCGGTGTTGCGGAAGACTGAAAGGAGAAGGGCTGCATGACAACGAACGTTCGGAAAAACAAGATCATCACAGGCGTTTTTGTCGCCGTTCTCATTGTCCTTCTCCTCGTCATGGTCGCGCTGCCGCTGCTGTGGATGGTCGTCAGTTCCTTCAAACCTGGAGAGGAACTTTTTACCATTCCTCCGGAGATACTGCCCCAAAAGTGGTCGCTGGAATGGTATATCCAGGCCTTCCAAAACAAGGCGGTGATCCATTACTGCGTCAACAGCCTGTATATCGCCTGCGTGGTCATGGTGATCGACATGATCGTGGGCTCCTTGACGGCATACAGTTTGACGCGCTTTCGATTCAGCGGCAGAAAGGCGATCCTGGTCAGTGTGCTGGCCGCCTACTGTGTGCCGCCCATCATGCTGATGCTGCCCCTTTACAAGATCATGAACGGCTTGGGGCTGTCGGGCAGCCATTTCGGCGTGATCATCGGACATCTGACCGTCACGCTTCCGTTTTCCGTGTGGCTGCTGGTGTCGTTTTTCAAAAAGCTGCCCAGGGAGATCGACGAGGCGGCGGTCATGGACGGCGCCAACGAGTGGCAGGTTTTTGCCAAGATCGATCTGCCCCTGTGCATCTCCGGCGTGCTCAGCACGGGGATCATGGCATTTATTATGTCATGGAACGAGTTTTTGCTCTCCAGCGTGCTGACCAATAAGGAGGAAATGAAAACGCTGACGGTGGGCCTGTCCAACTATATCAGTTCCACCCACATTGACTGGGGCATCATCATGGCGCTGGGGACGATCACCACCGTTCCGGTCGTGATCCTGTTTGCGCTGGTGCAGAAGTATTTTGTGGAAGGAATGACCGCCGGCGCCGTCAAGGGATGAGCGGGTCCGCTCCAGGCGCAATGAAAAAGCCGCCCGCCGGGCGGCTCCGCCAGCGGGGAATGCACATTGTGCGTTCCCCGCTACTTTTTGAAACGGCATCTTTTCTGCCGGTGCGTGCCGATGCCCAGCAGCCGGCGGAGCTCATCCGTGTCCTGGGGCGTACAGCCGCGGACCGGGGCCCCGGCCAGTATCCGAAGGAGGGCCAGGGGATTGGCGGCGAACAAAACGGCGCAGGCGGACAGGCGGCGCAGCAATGGTTTCATAGCAGCATCCCTCCGCCTCCAGTATAGGGGCGCAGGGATGCGGATCCGGTCGAAAAAGGGCGGAGGATCAGTTGAAGTAATCCTCCAGATCTGGCAATTCGGTCATGTGATCAATGGTGACGGTGCCGTCGTAGTAGGAAAGGCTCAGATAGAGCGTGCCGTCCGTGCCCCACCAGCCGTTCAGTTCCAGCATATCTGCCTCAGTAAACCCCAATTCATAGAAATCCTGAAAGGCGAAGCCGTCCTTCTTGAGCGCCTCTATGTAGGAGCGCATTTCTTCCCGGGTTGTTCCAGTGACCTGCGTACGGTAAGTCTCCACGGAGACGGCCGCGCCGCCTGGATAGGCGCGCAGGCCGCCGGGCCATCCGCCGGCCTTGGCCGAGGCGTCCTGATTCATCTGGTCCACCGCCTCCGGAAGACCGGCCAGGTCTCCCGTGCCGCTGCTGGAACCGTCTTCCGCTTCCGTTCCGGCGTGTCCGGAGAACACGCCCACGAGGCCGGAGAGGACGCCCGGAGTACCAGTACCACCCTGGTCTTCTGCAGCGCCTCCGCCCGCGGGCGATCCGCTCAGAAGCGCGCCTAATCCAAGGGACTGGGCTGCGCCCGCCGTGCCGCCGATGCCTTCGGCGCTCATTCTGCCGATGACGCCCCGAAAGGCGAAGCCGAGTACCAGGCTGAGCGCCAGGCCGATGACCGCCAGAATCAGACTGGCCCGGGCCAGATTTCGC
Source organism: Flavonifractor sp. DFI.6.63 (assembly GCF_024462255.1). NCBI lineage: Bacteria > Bacillati > Bacillota > Clostridia > Eubacteriales > Oscillospiraceae > Flavonifractor > Flavonifractor sp. DFI.6.63. The sequence continues at coordinate 29,336 of NZ_JANGBE010000039.1, forward strand.
TTCTGAAGCTTGCGGCAGCCGCCGCAGGCCCACACGATCATCAGGATCAGCCCCACCAGGGGGATGCACATCAGCAGCAGGATGCCGATGAATCCGCCGGTGGAAATGAGCTCATATCGGCTTCCGGGGGCGGGGCCGCCGCCGCTCCAGCCTTCTACGCTGTAAGCGGGCGGGGCCGCGGTATGGGTCTGCTGCCGGGGCGGCGTGTACTGCGGCGGCGGTGGGGAGGACGGCTCCGCCGGCGGGGAAACAGAAGGCGCCTGGTTTGAAGGCCCGGATTGCCGAAGCGGCTCTGCGCGCTCCGGCGCGGAGGATGCGGTATCCAGTAAAACCGGGCGGCCGCAGCCGGTACAGAAGCGGACGCCGTCCTTCAGCGCGGCGCCGCATTGGGGACAGTTGGGCATGGAACATCGCTCCTTTCCTGGACCGGAAGGTCAGTTCACTCGGGTATAGGCCGTGCCGTCGAAGATCAGGGTATCGCCCTGGAACGAATAGGCCACGCTGGTCGTTTCCTTGCCGCCCAGCCCGCCCAATAGCTTCTGTGTCAGTTCCAGCTCCGTATCGCTCTTGACCTTATATTCGATGGTGTACAGGACCTGCATGGCCGCAAAGGCCTCCTCGAGCTCTTCGTCATTGCCCTCGGCGCCGGCGGCGAAGAAGAAGGTGCCGTCCTGATCGAACCGGATCCCCCACCCGCAGGCGCTCCCTGCGTCGTCGGTGATCTCCCAGGTGCCGACCAGGGCTTTTTGATTGCCGCCTCCACAGCCGGCCGCGGACAGGGCCAGCAATACCGCCAGCGTCAGAGCGAACATACGCCGTTTCATTCGTCGTTCTCCTTTCTGTTTGGGGACGTAAAACGAAATTAACCCAGCTTCTCCACCATGCGCACCGCAATCAGCAGCGCCTGTTCCCGGGTGGCCTGGGCATAGCCTGCCGCCTGCTGGGCGGAGGTGACGGAGCGTGGCATGAATTTGCCGCCGCTGCCTTGGATGATACCGTTTGCGGCCATAAAGTATACGGAGTCCTTCGCCCAGCCGGAGATGTCGGCGTCGTCGGCAAAGGGCACGGGTTTGGCGTAGGCCAGACTGAAGTCGCCGTCGGCCTGGAGCGTCCACCCGGCCAGGGAAACCTTTTTGAATACTCTCGTCAGCATGGTTGCGGCCTGTTCACGGTTCAGCAGGGCGTTCGGCGCAAAGGTGGTGTCTGACGTGCCGTTGACCGCGCCGATGCGGTAGGCCTTCAAAACATCCGCGTCCTTTGTATCGCGGAAGGGGTTGTTGGCCGCGGGAATGGCCGCGCTGTTTGTCAATGCCTCATACGTCTTGACCGCCACGGCGGCAAACTCGGCGCGGGTAATGGGCGCCGTCAGATCCGTACCCTCCAGACACTCGGGGATCAGACCCAGTTCATCGGCCTGCCGGAGGTCGGCGGAGGCCCAAGAGGAGCCGCTGGCGGGCTTGGCGTTTTCATGGTCGGAATTGACCCAGTAGACGCCCACTACGCCGGTCTTCTTGTCCTTGGCGTAAAAAGCCACGCCGTCCTGGGCGTCGGAATGAAAGGTGACGACCCCGTTGGCGTCTATGGTGGCGGCGTCGTTGTAGGAGCTGGACCAGACGTAGTCGTCGGGACTCCTGGATACGCCGTTGTCGGCGGTGAGCGTCAGCACGTCCCCGGTCCCGGCAGTCTCTTTTCCGTTCTTCTCAGAGACATAGACCGTGCTGTATTGGTCGGTGGTTGTTACCAGACTGGCCGCGTCGTAGTAGGCGTCCACGTCACTCCCGACATACCAGACGGCCCACAGCACCACCCGGGCGGTCACGGCCCCGGCGGGAACAGAGGCGATGATGGTCTGCTGGTTCCAGTCCGGGTTGCGCTGCTCCTGGATATGGCCCTTGAGCGGCTTGCCGGAGGGATCCAGGAACTGAAGCTCCACCCGGCCCATGTCGTGGGGCGGCTGGTCGTAGTTGCAGACCATGACGCTGAAAACGACCGAATCGCCGGTCTTGGAGCCGGAGAGAGAGACGTCCTGATAGATGCAGGTGTTCTCCTGACTGGCCTGGAGGGGCCAGGCGAAATAACTGCCGTCCTGGGGGTCGTAGCCGCTTTCGCTTTCTGCAGTGCCCCATTTGCCGTCGGGTGAGGTCCAGCCGGCGAGGCCGTCTTCAAAGCTGGGGTTGGCAAGCAGATTGGCGCTGGTGGAGGCGGCCGCCGCAGGCAGCGGAGACAGCAGCAGAAAAAGCGTAAACAAAAGGGCGCCGAGCCGTTTTTTCATACAGGGACTTCCTTTCTGGAGCGAGTTAACGGAGCAATACGATGCCCCCCAATACGGGCAGGGGCTTTTGGAAGCCCTGGAGCGCATGGACGATCCCGGTGATGGCCAGCACCAGAAAAAAAAGGCCGAGGATGCCGTAGAGGTAACCGACCGCACGCCATAGCAGGCCGTAGGAAAGGACCCGCCAGAGAATATTAGAAAGGATGCTCACGAGGACCTCCGCCAGGAACAGCGTCAGGCCCTGCCCTGTGTGGAAGCGGACAAAGGGGTCGTCTTTTGCGGTGAACAGCGGGATGAGACACAGGATGCTCAGGTAGGACAGTACCCCCATCAGGGTGTTTTGGCCGGCGGCCGGAGCGGAGGCGGGCGCGCGGGGCGCGACGGGGCCGGAGTTGGCAGGCGCACCGCATTTGGGACAGAATCTTGCATGTTCTTCCATCTGCGTGCCGCAGATACCGCAGAATGCCATATGGGACTCCTCCTTATTACATGTGTTTGTAGTGACGCGGGGGTGCCGGGGAAGGATAAGAGCCGGAAGGGGAGGGGGGCCTCTGCTTCCGGCTCTTATCTTAGCGGGCGTCGGTTCGTTTGTAATCATCCCAGGGATGATGCGGGCCGGGAAACAGGGGTGATTTTTGGGGTGATTTTGCCCGGCAGGGATCCCCGGCGAGGAGTGAAAGGCGGGCGCCTCACGACGGAGGCGGGAAGCGTCCCGGGAGGGCGCCTGTGCGGCGTGCCGGGATATAGAACAGCGCCCGCCGGGACCGGCGGGCGCTGGCAGTCAAGCCGCAGAAAACATGGTATGCCAGAACTGCCGGTCCAGCGAAAGCAGGTAGGAGACGGCGCGTATAAGCTCGGCAGGGGGCATATGGATATAATTGAAAAAATGGTTATCCCTTTTAGTCAGCCAGGGCCAAGACCTGAAAATAGGACAGTTGAGCTGATAAAATGAAGGCATGATGACGGGAAAGCGGGGAAAAGAGTCATGCCGAGGCAAAAGGGATTGTCGCTGTACGAGCTTCAGAAGAGATTTGCCACAGAAGAGCAGTGCCGGGATTACTTGGAACAGAAGCGGTGGCCGAACGGCTTTCAGTGTCCGAAGTGCGGTGGCAATAAGCATTATCGACTCTCTAACTGGATGATCCAGTGCGGCACCTGCCGCCACCAGACTTCCGTTACCGCCGGCACGGTCATGCACCGCAGCCATCTTCCTCTGACGAAATGGTTTCTGACCATGTATTTCATGTCCCAGGACAAGCGCGGGATCTCCGCCGTCCGGCTCAGCCAGGTCATCGGCATCACTTACAAGGCGGCATGGTATCTCTTGGCTCGGCTCAGAAGGGCCATGGGACAGCGGGACGATACCCATATCCTCGGTGGGACGGTTGAGTTTGACGACGCCTTCTTCGGTGGCCCGACCAAGGGCAAGAAGCGCGGCCGGGGAACTGAAAAAGCAAAGGTTTTCGTGGCGCTGTCTTTGACTGACAAGGGCCATCCCCAGTATCTCAAGATGAAGCCTACGGACAATATTAAGCAAGCCTCTGTGAAACGGTTTGCCCAGACCAGCATCGAAAAGGGCAGCACCATTCTCAGTGATGGCTACCGCAGCTATAGTCCGGCTCTGGCGGGGTATGACCACCGACCCAAAGCCTATGCTCCTGACAGCGGGATGCTCCGCTGGCTGCACATCATGATCGGCAACGCCAAGGCTTTTATTCTGGGTACCTACCACGGGCTGCCGCAGAAGTATCTGGGCGATTATCTCAATGAGTATTGCTTCCGGTTTAGCCGGCGTAACTTTGGGGCCCATTTGCTTGACCGTTTGGCCATTGCTGTTTCTAATTCCTCGTTGGCTTACTCAAAGGGATAACCATAATTGAAAAAACGTACCATCTCAGCTACGATGGCCCTATTGGATGAGATGCCCTTTAAAATCCGTTTGTTGCATTCCGGAGTACCCCAGGATATTCCGTAAAAGAGATGGCATTGACCGGACTCGGAGGGAAGAATGTGGGGGAAGATTCTATATCTCGCTCTCATTGTACTTGCTACCTCTTTCCATTCTTATTGGCGGGGCTTGTGCGATCAAAACCCGATCCGCTCGTTGGACGTCCGCTCGCCTTCGTCCGCTTGCCTCAATGCGGATTTTGCTCGCTGGCAGGCTGTGCAGCGCTTTTCAAAAGCCGAACGGCAGCCGGTAAGGCAGACAGACGGCAAAGGCGGGCAGCCGGCAGCGCGGGAGGACAACAAAGCCGGCGGGTATTTGGCCCCGGGAAGCCGTGCTGCCCTTTGTCCGATCCAGGTACACAGGTATTATATAGAAAGTGCTTCGGCAAAGAAATGCAATTTGCTTACAAAATGAGAGGACGGCAACTGTATAAGGTTTACAAACATTGTAAAAAGTTTGTAAAAAATTCCTTTGAGAAGCGGGTTGGCGTTTTGCTTGCAGGCCGAACTGAAACACTAAAAAAATTTTCTATTTTCTCTTGACAAATGGACAGGTTTTGTTATAATAAATCCTGCGCCTGCGATGGCGGGCACAGATAGCGGGATTGTGTAAGGGTAGCACAGCAGACTCTGACTCTGTATGTGAGGGTTCGAATCCTTCTCCCGCTGCCAAGCAAAAAGCCCTGGAACTGCACGGTTCCAGGGCTTTTTGCCGTCCTTTAGAAAATTGTGCTTTCGGTGGGGCCGGGATAGGAATGTGCTCATGACCAGGCCCTGGGAAGGGCGGCTTCGCCTGCCGGCGCTTAACCGATGAACATCTGCGTCCAGTAGTGGCCTGAGGAAACATACCCCACGCCGATCTGGGTGAAGGCGGCATTCAAAATGTTGGCGCGGTGTCCGCTGGAGTTCATCCAGGCGTCTACCACCGCCTGCGGCGTACGCTGGCCATACGCGATGTTTTCCCCCGCCGTGCGGTAGGACAGGCCAAACGCGCGGATCATCTGAAAGGGTGTGCCGTAAGTAGGACTCGTATGCGAAAAATAGCGGTTGTCCACCATGTCCTGCGACTTATACCGGGCAATGCGGGAGAGCTCCCAGTTGGCGGTAAGGGCAGATAAGCCGTTCTGCCGGCGGATTTCGTTGACCAGACGGATCACTTCCGACTCATAGGCGGCGACAGAGCTGTCAAGCGTTGGGATGGTCAGGCTCTGACCGGGATAAATGAGGTCCGGGTTCGAGACCTGCGGATTTGCATCGATGATCTCACGGGTACCGACCTGATATTGAACGGCCAGCTTCCACATGGTATCGCCGCGCACCACGGTATGGGACAGGGCGGACGCGCTGGTAGCCAGGGCGGAAACCGCAAGTGCGGCGGCGGCGGCGCGGAAGATTTGTTTTTTCATATAGAGACACCTCCTGCTAAAAGGGTAACAGTGGGAGGCGTGGAAATCAATGCAAAAATGTTGGAAAACGAATCCCGGGCGGGCGTTTTGCAGACTTGCAGCGGCGGATATACGGATGACAGGATACGGCCGCTGACGGTCTGCCGAAAAAGACCTTTGGGCAGTTTCCGCAAGCTGAGCGGCGCGGCGGGAGCGTATCCCGCTCCCGCCGCG